>DATFET010000331.1:0-2409 GCA_035250835.1 Anaerolineales bacterium | reverse complement strand
CCACTTATTCAGAAGTGAAAAATACCTTTTTGGGCTGCCAAGCCGGCTTTCCGTCCTCGCCCTCCACGGCTTCCATCAACGCAACCAGCTCGCCCTGCGTACTGACACCGCGTACCCGCTTGCCAATTTCCACGTCTTCTGCCGCTTTCACGCGATGACCGTGGCGGACACCCTCCACATCATCGGGACTGAGATCGAGAGCAGGCCAATCGCCCAAGGCTTCCGCGGCCGGGATGAGATACTGGTACCAGTTGCCCGCATGGAAGGCCTCCTGAAGTTTTCGGAGAGGGACCGCGTCGCGCAGCGAGAATCGTCCGCTTTTCGTGCGGCGCAGCCCCACGAGATATGCACCGCATCCCAGCTTTTCACCGAGATCATTCGCCAGAGAACGGACGTATGTGCCCGATGAACAATGCACATCGATGACTACTTCTGGTGGCGCCCATTCCAGCACCTCCAGGTGATGGACCGTGATCTTACGAGGCTCAAGCTCTACTTCCTCGCCCTTCCGCGCCATTTCATACGCCTTGCGCCCCTGGACCTTCACTGCTGAATAAGGGGGTGGTGTCTGTTCGATCTCTCCTACAAAGGTTTTTAATACTTCCTCGAACTGTGTTTCTGTTACATTCACAGGCTGGTTGGCAGGTGTTACCTTCCCCTCAGCATCAAATGTATCCGTCCTCCCACCCAGACGAATAATTGCCTGATACCTTTTGTCAGAAGCAGAAACGTACTCACTCAGACGGACAGCAGGCCCCACAAGAATAACCAATACTCCCGAAGCACGCGGGTCTAATGTACCCGTATGTCCTGCACGACGCAGGTTGGTGCCATTTCGGATCGCCTGCACTACATCATGGGACGTCATCCCGACCGGCTTATCTACGACCAGCACACCCGAGATGGCGTTCTTTATATCTTGACTATTCACCTTCACTCCTCCTTAAATTTTCCGTTCTATCGCCTGTCACATTAATAAGTTAACTTTTTACATGGATTTGCAGGTTGAAATTCCCATATCAAGTTAAGTAAACTATTCGGCACTCCGTAATTATGGCACATTTGTCTGAATTTGTGGTTAAAGACCCAATTGTTCTCTTGTGGCTTTCAATACCCGGGATTGGACATCGTTCAAACTGCCTGGCACATCCGCGCCGGCGGCCGCGGCATGGCCTCCGCCTCCAAACTGTTTTGCAATCGGGGATACGTCGACACCTTCCTCAAGCGCACGCCACGAGATTTTTACGTGATTATCACTTTGTTCAACGAAGATCATGCCCACTTTGTTTCCATTAATGGCTGAGATCAAGTTAATAAGATCTGCATCGTCGTTGCCGCCATAACCAGTCCGTTTACGATCATCGAGGGTAAGGGTTCCCCAGACAATCCCATTTTCCTGTTCCAGCCTGGAAAGCCCCGCTCCCCAGTACCGCGCTGCAGGGAATGACTTATGCACAAGCGAACGCATATACAGATCCGGCATGTTCGAACCCTTCTCCATCAGCATGGCACATAATCGCAAAGCAGAGGGGTTGGTATTCGATGTACGGAAGCCAAGCGTATCCGTAATAATACCTGTCAATAGTGCATCGGCAATGGGCTTTGTGATCTGATAGCCCCAGGCAGGCAGGTGATTTGCAAGGATGGCGGCAGTGGCAACCTCCTCTGGTTCGATCAAATTTAACTTTCCAAAATTCCCGTTGGTAACATGATGGTCGATGTTAATGTCCGGCTGGCTGAAATTCTCAAAGGCTTTTCCCACCCGTTTGAAGTCGGCTGAATCGACTGTGATGAAAGTATCGTATTCCCCAGCAGGTTGCTCAACTACCAGGTTACTCCCCTCCAAATGTTTGAAAGAGGCAGGAATTCCATCGGTAAGAACCATCTGCACAGATTTGCCGTTGTCGATCAGTGCGAGTCCAAGTCCGAGCAGGGAGCCGATCGCATCACCATCGGGACGCACATGGGATGCGATAATTATTCTTCTCGATCTATCCAGGCGCTCTTTGATAGCCCCGATGATTGCTTCAGTCATTTAACTCGATTTCCTCTAGTTTACCAGTATGTTTCCGCGAAGATACAGAAGTTTATTGCTTTTTTCGCAATTCGGCAAGTATTTTCTCGGTTCTGTCTGCGTTTTCAGGCGTCATATCCCAATGGAAGCGCAGGCGGGGAAATGATCGCAGCTCCACGCGCGAGGCGAGAGTCCGCCTGATGTAACCGGAAGCAGACTCCAGTCCCGCGAGAACGTCGGCAGAGCGTGTAACGCCCTCCACTGCTGAAACATAGATATCCGCGTACGCCAGCTCCTTATCCACTCTTACGTCTGTCACATAAATTTGTTTTAGACGCGGGTCATTGATTTCCCGGATGAGCATCTCCGAGAGCTCCTGGCGGATGCGGTCCGCA
>DATFET010000326.1:0-4639 GCA_035250835.1 Anaerolineales bacterium | reverse complement strand
AGCACCCAGTAAATATAGGATGGGTCTTTTCCGGGGATAAAAAGAATTTGAAGCGTGGAGGAAATGGACTGGAAGATATTCCGTTTTTGGGGCTGCAATTTGTTCATGGCGCGAAAAGCGCCCCCGCGCAGACTCGAACTGCGCTCTTCGGCTCCGGAGGCCGACACTCTGTCCACTGAGCTACGGGGGCGGGCGACGAAATTTTATCACAATGGTTGAATTTATGTTTTTGCGCCAGGTGCGAGGGCAGCCAGCTCGGAGCGCAGTTGTTCGATGATGCGCGTATTACCCTTCTCCTCGCCCAGGCGGGTGAACTGCTCCTTTTTATGAGCCAGCTCGCCGCATACCTGGTAGAAGCGCGCTGTCTTTAAAAAACTGCCTGACATCAATGCAGAAAAGTGAGCGTTGGTCTGAAAAAAGGATACCGCGCTGTTGTATTGTCCCTGGGAGATATGGCCTTTTTCCACCTCTTCGCGCAGGTGCCGCCTCAATATATTCCGCTCGTGTATGATCATCCAAAGGATGAAGCCCAGCATGATGGCATAGCCAATATAGTCCACGAGCGTGCCGGCCAGCAGGCCTTCGAAACCGCCGATCAGTCCGCTGAAGGTATTGTGGAACGCATGGGTAAAGACTGCGGCTGCATACCCGACCGGCACAGCCAGGAACTTCACTGCCATATCGGGGCTCATGCGTGCTGTGGCAAGCCCGATCCCTGTGAAGGCCGTGAAGAAGGGATGCATCCAGCCGACCAGCACCACGCGGATGAGCACAAGGATCCAGAAGCCTCCCCAGCCGCCTTCGAGATAGCCATTGCGATAAATGTATAAGACGTTTTCGACCGCTGCAAACCCCATGGCCGTGATCGCGGCATAGACGATGCCGTCCAGCACCGAATCGAATTCCTTCCGAAAGACGAGAAAAACGACCAGGACCGCCAGACCCTTCAGGCCTTCCTCGATGACCGGCGCCGCAATGGACGACATCCCGAATTCCGCAGCTTCCTCCGAGCCCGTCAGCGCGTAGACGCCGATCCCGAAGGCGGTGTTCAGGATGAATGCTCCACCGGCGGCGATCAATGCCCCCCACAGGAAGACCGCACCCAGCAGCATTTTCGGCTCCTTCTCATATCGATCCAGCCAGTTCACAAACCCCGCAAACAGGAACATGGGAATGAACCCAAAAAAGATCGCTCCAAAAAGTGGCATGTCTCCCTGATGATCCTTTGTTTATAAAAAACTTGAGAAGGTTTAGAACAGCCTGACGAACTTCATCTAACCTTCGCAAGGTCGAAGATAATCCTTGTTCTTTCGATGCGCGTTTCTTCGAACGGGATGCCCAGAACATCCAGCACTTCTTCGGGACGTCCCGTTGCGCCTTCGCGAGCCGAGAGGCGCATGAAGATCCTTTGGAGCGCAGAAGTTTCCTCCTCTATCGACGGCCGGCCGTCCGATTCCATAATTTGCAAAGATTCGATCAATGGGCGCAGGTCATAAGGTTTGCCGCGCCGCTCGCGGGGGATGGAGTCGGAGTCCATAACGGCTGCGATCCTGCGTTCCAACTCAGAGCCGTCCATGCCCAGCGAGATTGAAGCGTCCAGTAGGGTGACTTCGTACTCCGCTGAAATGACCTGGGTCTGCAGGGCGGGGGCGCCTTCATCCACGCTCTCCACGTCCAATACCTGTATGCCGGTCGGCAGAGTCCCCTGCAGCCTATCGCCTAAGCCAGCCAGCGCGACCTCGTCCAGCAGGCGCATATCCATGACTTCGCAGCGCGACGAAAACCCGAGCGGCAGGGCGGCGGCGATGTTCATCTTCGGCTGCGGGTGGAACCCCTGAGAGTAGGCAAGCGGGAGCCCGGCCCGCCGCGCTGCCCGCTCCCAAAGTTTGTGCAGGTCGAGATGACCTGTATAACGCAAAGCTCCCTGTTTTGCAAACGTGATCCGAATCCGCATGGTGACCGTGCTAGGAGTTCTTCGAATTGGCTGCGTTCGCCACCTGCCAGCTGCGGATGTCGTTAATGTGCTGGCGGTAGTGTTTATAAGTGTTGCTGGCGACCCGCTCATAGAGATTATGGCGGCTGATCATCTCCTCCGTCATCTTCTCGAACGAGTCGGCGATGGAGGCGAACGCATGGATCTCCTGGGCGATGACTTCCTCCAAAGAGACACTCCTGTATTTCTCGACGATCCAGGAGTCGCAGGCTGCCTCGTTCAGCAGGGGAGAGCCGAGATCGGGATATCCGAACTGATCGAGAAAGGCATCCAGGGCGTTCTGGGTGCGGCAGGCTACGTATGGCTCGCCGTGCAGGATCTCCTCCAGGCGGTCGGCGATGTACTGTTCATAGACCAGCAGATGGGCAAGGATATCCTTGATCGACCATTTGCCCAGGACCCCCGAAACGGTCAGCTGCCGCCTGAAACCGATGCGGTTGATCAGCAGCTCGAATTTGTCGCGCTCACGCATCAGACGCGCGAGGAAAATATCCTTGTTGGTGCCTGCCATCTCAATCTCCCACAACTGGCAGCTTCAAGCTGGACTGCGCCAGCGGGTTGGCAGAGGCGGGACTCTTCACATCCGGGCACTTCCAGACCTCGCCCGGGTTTTGCCTGCGCATGTTGGCGAAGGTCGGCAGGATGCCGCAGGCAAAACAGTTCAGGCGGCAGTCCACGCGGATCTCGCCTTCGAGCGAGGCGCGGAAGTCCTGGAACAGGAAGTTCTTGCGGACCGCGGCGGTGATATGCTCCCAGGGGAAGACCTCATCCGTGCGGCGCTGACGGTGAGTGTAGAACAGCGGATCGAGACCGTGAGCCTCGAAGGCCTGCATCCAGGCCTCGTAGCGCTGACCTTCGCCCCAGGCGTCGAACTTCGAGCCGTTCCTCCAGGCGCGGTAGACTACTTCTGCCATGCGGCGGTCGCCGCGCGAGAGCCAGGCCTCCAGGAAGGAATCCTCCGCTTTGGTCAGGCTGAGCTTGATATTGCGGTCGCGCCCCAGCTCACGGCGCAGCAGCGCCTGCTTGGCGCGGATCTGTTCGGGTGTGTCGCACGAGACCCATTGGAAGGGTGTCTGCGACTTGGGTACAAAGGTGCTCACGCCGGCGTTGAGTTTGGCCTTCATACCGATCACCTTGCGTCCCTCGGCGATGACCCGCTTGCACAGGTCGGCAATCGCCTGCACGTCCTCCAGCGTTTCACTCGGGTGCCCGATCATGAAGTACAGCTTGATCGTGGTCCAGCCGCGGCGGTAGATCTCGCGGGTGGTGTTGAGGATGTCTTCGTCCGGGATGAACTTGTTGATGATGCGGCGCATCCGCTCGGTGGCGGCTTCGGGTGCAAGCGTGAACCCGCCCGAGCGGCGGTCCTTGAGCTTTTCCATCAGGTCGATCGAAACGGATTCGATCCGCAGCGACGGCAGGGATACTTTCAGGTGCGTGTCGCCAAACCGCTCCCCGACCCTGGTGACCAGCTCGAGTACGTGAGTGTAATCGGAGGACGAGAGCGACAGCAGCGCCAGCTCTTCGAAGCCTGTGTTGCGGATCGCCTCTTCTGCCGCCTGGAGGACTTCATCCACGCTCCGTTCGCGGACGGGACGTGTGATCATGCCCGCATGACAGAAGCGGCAGCCGCGCGTGCAGCCGCGCATGATCTCCACCGAGACGCGGTTGTGGACGATGTCGATATTGGGGACGATGAACTTTGTCGGCGGGGGAGGCAGGACCGGGACGATGCGCTTGGTGACAAGCGCGGGGACATCCGCCATGGTTGGCTCGATGTGTGAGACCGTGCCGTCCTCCAGATAATGAGCTTCGTAAAAACGCGGGACGTAGACGCCCTGGATTTTGGCAAGTGCTTTTAATACGTCGTTGCGAGACACTGCTGGTCGAGTAGATCGGTGATCGTCCGATCGTATCGAGACCAGGCGCCACGTATCAAGACCAGGTGTCGAAACTGAGTTTAGAGGCGCAAGTGTCTCCTCATTAAACAGTGGATTGCCACGTCGGGCTTCGCTTCGTCTTCGCGATGCTCCGCTACCCTTCGGGCACGATGTCAGCGCGGGCCCTCCTCGCCATGACAGGAGGGTATCGATAATATCGTGAATCACTTGCTCGCCCTCGCCGATCACGAACGCGTCGATGAAGGCGTGCATGGGCTCGGGGTTCATGGTGGAGTGCCCGCCGGCGATAATGATGGGATGGCTCTCGTCGCGGTCTTGCGAGCGGACGGGAATCCCAGCCAGGTCGAGCACGTTCAGGGTGTTGGTGTAGAGGGTCTCGTAGGGCAGGGAAAAACCGATCAGGTCGAAGTCGGCCAGGGGATGTTTCGATTCGAGCGTGTACAGCGGGATGCCGTGCTCACGCATCAGCGCTTCCATGTCCAGCCAGGGCGCGTAGGCGCGTTCCGCCAGCGCATCCTCGCGCTGGTTGACCTGGTCGTAGAGGATCTTCAAGCCGACATTCGAGACGCCGATGTCGTAAATATCGGGGAAGACAAAGGCGACCCTCGCCGCGATGGACTCCCAATCCTTAACCACGCTGTTGAGCTCGCCGCCGACATACCGACCGGGTTTTTGTACCTTTAAAAGGATACGGTCGAGCTCGTTTTCGATCTGCGCAGGCGTCAGCCTGGGTAGAGTAAACATG
>DATFET010000316.1:0-4796 GCA_035250835.1 Anaerolineales bacterium | reverse complement strand
CGGTTGTTTGGTTTGATTGGGCTATTTGGTTGTCAAGCCGCGAAAACAGGCAAGCCCGGCTTAGTCGGCTTCATTCTGACTATCACAGGCAGCGTTCTGTTAGCGTGGAAGTATTTCTCAGCCGCAACTCTCTTTCCTGTGATCGCGGCGAAAGCGCCAACTCTGATAGAAGAATCTGTCAATGCGCCCAGCGGGGCGGCTCTTGTATTCGAACTATTGCTCATAGTAAGTTTTGTCGTGGGCTTCCTCCTATTTGGCGCAGCGACCTATCGTGCAGGTGTGTTGCCGCGCGGGTCAGGTCTGTTGCTGATCATTGGAGTTGTCCTGTCTTTCGGCGGCATGATGTCACATGTGGTCGGTATCGTTGCCGCGGCAGTGTTCGGCGCGAGTCTGGCGTGGATGGGATATGCGATCTGGTCAAGTCAGGGTAAGTTCGCGCAACAGCATCAGCCCTCACCTGTCGGGTTATAGAACATGACTCACTGCTATCTATAAGCGCGGAGCGCGGGATTCATTTTCGGCTGCCGTCTGGAAGGCAGCCGAAAATGAATCATCAACAATTTGAAAAACGTACCCGTTGCGCGCTTCGATTGTCTGATTCAAAATCTCATTGTGCCGCGCCAGGTGAGCCGGCATCTCGTCGGGATGTTCCTGCGCGAGTTTGGTTGAGCCTTCGATGTCGGTGAAGAGGAAGGTGGCGGTGCTGGGAATGGCAAACAGCCGCATGAAGGATTTCTATGATTTCGGGAAGCTGATCACGAATTTTGAGTTTGACGGCAGGGTCATCCAAACTGCCATCGAGAGAACATTCCAAAACCGCAGCACTGAATTACCTGCTGAAAAGCACACCATGCACCTTCAAAAGCGGGCAGGGTAGTGGACGGCCAATCTTCCTTCCACTCCCACAATTCGGGAATATTTTCATCCTTCATCGTATCTACCTCTCATTTCGCTGCACGTTCCAGAAAGCAAAGCACTTTTACCTGAGCACCTCATCAGTTTTGCGAAGAGCAGGTGACGTGATTTGGGCTCCCGGTGCTCCATGCAGAAATCCAATAAAGACGAGGTTATCCAGAGCGTGGACACTGTGCTGTTCACCGGGTTCAAATACAAGGAGGGTATTTGAACCCGCGACCCGCTCAACACCGTCTCCTCCGGTAAAGATGCCTCGTCCACCAAGGATGATCACGTAAAAGGGTGAACTTGGGGCATTGTGTTCCCGAATCGTTTGGCCAGGCTTTAGCGTGAATAGGATGACCCTGCCATTCCTATCGACATACAAAGGATCCGCATGAGGTCCTTTATCATCGAACTCCCAATTTTCAAACAGATTTATGGATTTCATGAATCTTTCCTCTTACAAATACAATGCGACTGCCCAATTTGCCGGTGCTCTCAACATATTCATGGATTTGTAGCCTTCGATGTGTTGCCATGCAGCTCATGAACACCAGCCGCTTTTTCTTTGAGTGAAGCCATCAGTCGGTTGAATGCCGTGATGAATTTTTCCACCCCCTGGTCTTCTAGTTGCTGGGTGACGGCATCCAGATCTATCCCAACAGACGAAAGGCTATCCAACAACTGGTAGGCTTCGCGTACTTCTTGATCCAGAGTCTGTTCTGGATGTCCGTGGTCGCGGTAGGCATTTAATGTCTCAACGGGGACGGTGTTGATGGTGTCGGGCCCGATGAGCGCCTCTATATACTTCGTGTCGCTGTAAGCCGGATTTTTCGTGCTCGTGCTGGCCCACAGTAATTTTTGGGTGGGTGCGCCTTTCTTTGCAAGGCTAGCGAAGCGTTCACTGCCAAATATTTCCTTATACATCTCGTAAGCTACTCTGGCAGAAGCGATTGCGATTTGTCCTTGTAAGCGTGCAGCGATACCAGCTTGTGGGTTATCGGTCTTCATTTTCTTTTCAAGTATCGGATCAATAAGAGTATCGATACGGCTGAGGAAAAAACTAGCAACAGAGGCTACCTGTTTGAGAGGCCTTCCCTTAGCTGCTAACATTTCCAGACCGCCGAGATAGGCATCTGCTACCTCCTGGTAGCGAGGCAATCCAAACAGCAGGGTGATATTGACATTGATCCCCTCACCAGTGAGTTCGCGGATGGCCGGAATACCTTCCAGGGTTGCTGGCACTTTGATCATCGCGTTGGGGCGGTTTACCCGGGTCCACAGTTCGCGGGCTTCTGCGAGGGTGCCTTCGGTATCGTGTGCAAGCATTGGTGAGACTTCCAGGCTGACAAAGCCGTCCCGTCCATCCGTCCGATCATAAATTGGGCGTAGGAGATCTGCCACATGTTGGATATCTTCCACAGTGAGAAGCCGCAAAATTTCCTCGCTGGTCACTTCTGTCAAGACTAGGGCTCGGATCGACTCATCATAGTCGTCACTTGCTGTTATCGCTTTTTCAAAAATCGAGGGATTAGAAGTGACTCCACTAGCGCCATCCTCCTCAATCCACCGCTGGAGTTGACCGGAAGAGATCGTACCTCGGCTTATAAAATCCATCCAGATGCTTTGTCCAAGAGACTCCAAAGCCAATAAAGGGTTGATGTTCATTTGTTCGCTCCCTGAAGAACCATCGATGTGTCCTGCTTATCTTCGGTAGACAATCTGCCTATGAGATCCGCTGCCCTGAAGGGCCCTGCCGCGTTGAGCAGAGCGCGTGCTTCAGGCAGACAGTCCCAGACGTTCCACAACAGAACGCCGCGTACACGACCTTCACCCAGGTAATAGACCACGCCCTTTTTGAAGGGTTCCTGCCAATCGGCGACAGTTTCCAGCTTGCTGCTCAATTCTCCCACTGCCTCATAACCCAGTTCGAACAGGTCTGAGTAGAACATTGGCACATGGGTGTAGGACTCATCCGCACCTGCCATATTGCGCCCTGCCAGTTTTCCCATCCTGAGCGCGTTGTCTTCATGCTCCACACGCACGCGCTTTCCCAATGCCGAATGGAAGAAGTTCGCTACATCGCCTGCTGCATAAACCTCAGGAGCAGACGTCAACAAATGTTCATCGACAATGATTCCATTCTCCACCTGCAGGCCAGCCTGCTGTGCGAGTTCAAGATTTGGACGGATTCCGATGCCGGCTATCACTCCATCCACTTCGAAAACGCGCCCGCCTCCGGTATGGACCGTGGAGCGCTCCCCGGTTTGTTCAAGGCCTGTCAACACATCACCGGATATCAGCTCCACGCCCTTCTCGCGATAGAAGTCATTCAGGAACTGAGACAAATCACTCGGATAAATATTTGCACCGATCGATTTTGCAGGAAAAACCATAACGACTTTCTTCCCGATCATCGTCAGTGCTGCTGCAATCTCTGAACCGATGAAACCGCCTCCAATCACAAGAAAACGTTCGCCGCGCTCAGTCCACGCTCGTAAGCGGTGATAATCCTGGAAGTCACGATAATAGATGATATTGTCATCGCCAAATGGCAGGCGTATCGGTGAGCCACCTGTAGCAAGCAGTAATTTATCGTAGGTATATTCACCACCAGCGTTGTCACGCAGATATTTCTCCGTTGGATCAAGGTAGGTTACAACCCGTCCTAAATACAATTCGACCCCCAAATCCTGGGTGTTGCGCCAAATCTTCTCGATTGGGCGGCCCTTCCACAATCCTTTGGAAAGATTGGGGCGCGCGTAAGGAGGATCACTCTCCTTGCTGATCATGCCGATGGAAGCTGCCACATCCAATTCGAGGATGCCGCGGGCTGCTGCATCCCCGGTCAGGCCGCCGCCTACAATGAAATAACGATAATGCTTCATAAGGTTTCTCCTTTACATATTGGAAGATTCTGGCTGGATTATCTGATTCGCGCCTACAAGCTTGCGATCACCCGCTTCGGTTTCGATCAAGTAGGTCAGCCCTCCAAGAATTCGGCGGATTTCGATGATCGCCGCCGATGTCGCGCCGCGTTCTCCTTTATCTTCCAGAAGCCGGATCGTAATACGCAGGCCTTCCGAACGTCCCCCGAACGCATCCGTCATCGCCCGAAAGATATCTGCCTCTGTGATCATGCCTATCAACTGGTCTCCGCGCATGACCGGCAGGCCCCCAATCTTATGGTCTATCAGGATGCGGGCTGCTTCTTCCAAAGGACAGTCTTCTGGCACCGTGATAACCTGCTTGGTCATCGCCTTTTCTATCGCCATTGCGCTCAGGAGATCGCTGATTGTATGCACCCCCAGCACGGCGACCGGTGAAATATCGAGCAAGTCCTTTTCGGTTAATACCCCCACCAATTGACCTTCATTATCTGTTACTGGCAGCGCGTGGAGTTTCTTCACACGCAGCAGCCGAGACGCCTGTGCATAGGTTGTCTTTGGAGAAATAGTAATTGGGTTGACCGCCATACGTTCATGGACTTGCATATAACACCTGTATCTCTTGTAGGTTATATATCACTGGCTACTAGAATACCCCAGCTATTTTCATGTGTCATCAGCAGGGCGTGGATTTCTATATCCGTACTTTTGGGGATTCCTGAAATAGCCATTTAGAACCCATAAAAATAGGCCACTCGTTGGTGGCCTATCGCTCGACAGTATCTGAGATGAACAAGGTGTTATTCCTTGCTTAGATTATCCATCTCGTCCAGGGAGGTCAGCCCTTCGCGCAGGGCATATAGGGTTGCCTGGACGCGATTCGCCAGATGAAGTTTGTTCAGGACATTGCCCACATGCGTACGGACCGTGGCTTCCCCGATCACGAGTTGGTCAGCAATTTGACGATTACTAAGTCCCTGCGCAACCAGGCGTATGATATCCACTTCCCGT
>DATFET010000314.1:0-3787 GCA_035250835.1 Anaerolineales bacterium | reverse complement strand
TGACTTCTCGGTTCCCAATGTTACGGCTTTCGGCAAAAAACGCCCTCCGAATGCGAAGGTCAAATTCGTGACCGATAGTCTCACCCTGTTGGAAAGCGCACCATGCGGCTTCAAAGGCGGGCAATGTCGTGATAGGCCATTCTTCTTGGAATGGTTTAAATAGCGCCTCGGGTTCCTGAAGAGCCGCTAGCCAGATTTCCAGCTCCAGCTCTTTTCGGTTAGGTGGCCCTCCGCCATAGATTTCCAGGGGGAACGCCCTCTCCCGTAACCTAACGCGTCCCTCATACTCAGGCATGACTTTGTGCAGGCGCACAGCCGCGATATAGCACCACGGGCAGTAATATTCAGCCCATTCCCATAATTCGGGGATATTTCCATTTTGCATCTCACTCACCTCTTATTTCGCCAGGTAAAGGGTACTATTTTTGAGCGCCCGGGGCTGCGTGTAAGAAGCCAACAAAGACAAGATTATCCAAGGCACGGACACTATGCTGTTCGCTAGGATCAAACACAAGAAGAGTATTCGAACCAACGACCCGCTCAACGCCATCCCCACCGGTAAAAACACCTTGCCCTGTGAGAACAACCACAAAAAAGGGTGAACTTGGGACGTTGTGCGCGCGAATCGTCTGCTCTGGCCTCAGCGTGAACAGAATTGCCCGACCGTTTTTATCGACATGTAGGGGTCTGCATGAGCTCCTTTGTTATCGAAGTTCCAGTTTTCAGACAAGTTTATCGATTTCATGGATCCTGCCTTTGTCTGCTCCTGCTGCAACGATAGCTGTTGCATGCTCATCCTTGCTCCACAGCCTGCCAGCAAGGTCAGTCAGCTGAACTGGGCCCAGTTCTCCGATCAATGAGCGGGCTGCCCGTGCGGTGTTCCACATATTCCACAACAAAACGCCCTGCACACGACTATCATTCAAATAATAGATCACGCCCTTTTTGAAAGGCTCTTGCCAGTCGGCCACGGTTATCAACTGGCTGTTCAGTTCCCCAACCGCTTCATAACCAAGGTCAAACAAGTCTGAGTAAAACATGGGAACATGGGTATAAAACTCATTCATGCCTGCCATATTTCGACCCGCAAGTTTTCCCATCGCCAGAGCGTTATCTTCATGCTCCACACGTACGCGCTTTTCCAGGGCGGAATGGAAGAAGTTCGCCACATCGCCTGCCGCATAAATATCAGGGTCAGACGTCTGTAAATGCTGGTTCACCATGATCCCATTTTCTATGTACAAGCCAGCCTGCTGAGCCAGTTCAACGTTTGGACGGATGCCGATTCCGGCCACCACCCCATCCACCTCGAAAGTGCGTCCGTTTTTAGTCTGTACCGTAATGTTCTTTCCTTGCTTTTCAAGATTTGCCACCGCATCATTTGGTACAACCTCCACACCTTTCTCGCGATAGTAATTATTTAGGAACGACGACAAGTCTGCCGGATAGATATTGGCGCCGATGGAATCATCAAGGAAAACCATGATGACTTTCTTGCCGACGGTAGTCAATGTAGCAGCGATCTCCGAGCCAATAAACCCACCGCCGATGACGAGGAATCGTTCACCTCTCTCACTCAGGGTGTGCAGACGCAAATAGTCATGAAAGCCGCGATAATAAATGATGTTGTCGTCCCCAAAGGGTAAGCGGATCGGCGAACCGCCTGTTGCCAGCAGCAGTTTGTCATAGGCATACTCGTTCCCTTTGTCATCACGGACATATTTTTCCATTGGTTCGATGTCGATAACCATGCGTCCCAGATGCAATTCAGCGCCCAAATCCTGCGTGTTGCGCCAGATTTTCTCGATCGGGCGGCCTTTCCACAAGCCTTTTGAAAGGCTGGGACGCGTATAAGGCTGGTAAGGCTCCCCGCTAATCATGCCAATGGAACCCTCTGAGTCCAATTCGCGAATGCCGCGGACCGCCGCGTCACCGGTCAGGCCGCCGCCGATGATTAAATATTGATAATCCTTCATGACTGACTCCTATATTTATTCGGAATATCCTAATCTGAGAATTTGATAATCGCCGACAAGCTTGCGATCCCCTGACTCTGTTTCTACGAGGTACGTTGGCCTGCCAAGGATAAAACGGATATCGATGACCTCGGACAGAATCTCTCCTTTTTCTTCCAAAGTTAGGTCAATGATTAGGATTTGGTCGCCAACCCTAATCTCTTCTTCACTCTTATCGATCAAAGTACTCATTTCTGCAAACTCCCGTTTCAGCTTTTAGCTTAGCTCAGAATGGCATCGAACAAGTTCTCGGCCAGGCATCCCTTATTCAGGAAGATATCCACACCCGCATCCAGCGCCGCCTGGCGTTGGTTAGAATACATTGTCAGCATTACAACCTTTACCGATGGCCATTTATTCTTGATCAAACGAGTCACCTCCAATCCGCTCATCCCCGGCATACAGGCGTCGATCACGACCACCTCAGGTTGGTAAATATCAGTGAGCCGAATTGCTTCCTCCCCATCTCGCGCTTCCCCGACCACCTGGATAGCCGGTGAAGCCGCAGCATCCTGGGTCATCTCTCGGGCGAGCAAGAGTGCTTTAAGGGCATCCCTTGTTCTCGACTCATCGTCACAGATCAGTATCCTTTTGCCCTGTATGTTTGTTAAGGATTGTTTTTTCATCTTGAATCCGTAAACCGGATGAGCTCGGAGCTCAGCTTCTGGAACGGGAATACTGCTTTATTCACCGGCGGTGAAACTATTTCAGCTTGATATTCGGCGCCGCTTTGGCGATGATCGATCACCTGAACTCCAATGTTGTTTTCCAGAAGTGACATCAACTCGAGTGGATCTATCCCCTGCACCTTCAGCGTGACTGTTTGGTGGAAAGGATCACCACCCCAAAACGTGGATAAATTAATGAGTGTCCCTCCCAATTGAACAATTCCATCTGTGATTGCGCCAAGTTCTCCCGTGTCTTCTTGGAGCCGAACCATGACCCGCAGTCCCTCCATTCGGCCGCCTAATGCTTCCATCATCACGCGCAAGATATCAGCCTTCGTGATCATCCCAACTAACCGGCCATCCCGCACGACCGGCAAACTGCCAATCTTGTTATCCACCAGGATGCGAGCCGCTTCTTCCAATGGACAATCTTCCGACACCGAAATGACGCGCCTTGTCATCACTCTCTCTACTGTCATTTTTCCGAAGAGACTATCAATTTCAGAGACACTGAGCAACGCGGCTGACGATGGTAGGACATAAAGCAGGTCCTTTTGGGTCACCATTCCTACCAATTCTCCTTCCTCAGCAACCACGGGCAGCTTATAAATGTCCTTCTCCTGCATCAACCGAAAGGCATTAGAACATGTTGTCTTTGGCAAAACAGTACTTGGATTCGCTCTCATGTATTCACGGACCAGCACATTACACCTCGATCTCGATTGAGATATTGTTGACTCATAGAATACACCGACCACCGTGGCCTGTCATCAGTAAGGCGTGGATTTCGCTATCAGCACTTTTGGGGATTTCCCGGGAGAGCCGTGTAGGACGTATAAAAATAGACCGCCGATCTGGCGGTCTATCATTGGCAAGTGCTTGCATAAGGAAATTTATTCCTTGCTTAGATTATCCATCTCGTCCAGGGAGGTCAGCCCTTCGCGCAGGGCATATAGGGTTGCTTGGACGCGATTCGCCAGATGAAGTTTGTTCAGGACATTGCCCACATGCGTACGGACCGTGGCTTCCCCGATCACGAGTTGGTCAGCAATTTGACGATTACTAAGTCCCTGCGCAACCAGGCGTATGATATCCACTTCCCGT
>DATFET010000312.1:0-6211 GCA_035250835.1 Anaerolineales bacterium | reverse complement strand
AGAGTCCCTTTTACCCGTGGCCGTATCAGGAGGGGCTGCGGCTCGACGAGGCCATGCATGACCTGACGATCCTGGCGACCGGCCTGTACGGTCTGCCGATGCCCAATCCCAACGGCGCGCCGATCCGCCTCGTCGTCCCGTGGAAGTATGGGTTCAAATCCATTAAGTCCATTGTCAAGATAGAATTAGTTTCCAAGCAACCCGACACGTTGTGGAACATGGTCGGACCGAACGAATATGGTTTTTATTCAAACGTGAACCCCGAACGACCGCACCCGCGCTGGTCGCAGGCCTCGGAGCGTCGTATCGGTGAGCTGAAGCGCCGCCCTACCTTGATGTATAACGGCTATGAAGAGCAGGTTGCTCATCTGTACGACGGCATGGATTTGGATATGAATTATTAATTGATGTTTCGCACCGTCCCGAAGGTTTGGGGGGAGAACAAGACTGGATTACGGGAAACCTTCGGGACGTTCTGCGTAAAGTGAGTTATTAATTCAAGTCTCCAACCATTTGGAACAAAATCGTGAAATCATCTTTTAAACGCTTTACCCCATTTCAAATTGCCGTGCATGTGTATGCATGGTCTGCTCTCGTTTTTATTCTGCTCGACTTTCTAACAGGCAGTGTTTCTGCCAATCCCATCCAGGAGCTCGAGCAGCGGACAGGACGTCATGCCATTACCCTGCTTGTGCTTTCGCTGGCTTGCACGCCTCTCAACACGCTCTTCCGCTGGCCTGAGCTGATCAAGCGCCGCCGTACACTTGGCCTGTATGCCTTTCTATATGCGACGATCCACGTGCTGGTCTTCGTGCATCTCGACTATGGCCTGGCGTGGAGCCTGATCGTTCAAACCATTTTCGAAAAGCCCTACATCATCGTGGGTGTCATCTCCTTCCTGATGTTAATCCCCCTGGCAGTTACTTCGTTCGATGTCTGGAAAATGCGCCTGAAGAAAAACTGGAAGCGCCTGCACCAGATGATCTATTTGATCGCTCCGCTTGTCGTGCTGCATTACGCCTGGGGCAAGAAGGGTGACTTCTTCGCCTTGCAGGGGGAGATCATCCGCCCGTTGGTCTATGGATTGATCGTCCTCATCCTGCTTGCGTTCCGCATCCCACGGGTGCGCAGGGCGGTCGCTTCGTCGCGCGATCGGATCCGGGGCCAGATTGCCCGGCGCAGGATCCGGTCTGAAGCGTAGATGACGATGGGCCTATAAGTACACTCGTTCTCAAAATTGAAAGGGGTAAACGGGGAGCATAATCTGCCATGTTATAATACCCGGCATGCCAGCAAGATCAAAAAAAGTCATCGAACCTGAGGTCGAGCCAGAAATCAAGGAAGAACCGGCTGTAGTCAAACAGCCGGAAGATACTGTCACGTTCAAGCGCAGTCATTTCTATTCCATCCTGACCGTCCTGTCGTTCGCGGTCGGGGTACTGCTTGGTTATGTGGTCTGGGGGTTTGACTCCGGTGCAGAGGGAACTCAAACTGCACAAACGGCCGTCCAGTCATCGGGTCAAATTGCTGAGGCGCCCGTCACCCCGGAACCCCAATTCATCCGCTACGATGTCCCCTCTGAAGGATTCCCATCGATCGGTCCCGCAGATGCACCGATCACGATCGTGGAATTCAGCGATTATCAATGTCCATTCTGCCGCCGCTGGCACGATGAAGTCTATGAGCCGCTCCTGGCGGCCTACCCGGGCCAGATCAGGATGGTATACCGCCACCTGCCGCTCACATCCATTCACCCGGATGCCTTCGCGGCAGCCGAAGCAGCCATGTGCGCCGGAGACCAGGATGCCTACTGGCCCTACCATGAGAAACTCTTCGGCAGCGAGAGCCTCGGGATGCAGAACTTCGTCCAGTATGCTGAGGAATTGAGCCTGAACGTGAACGACTTCCAGGCCTGCATGACGGAGCACAAGTTCAAGGAAGCTGTCGAGGCTGACAGTGATTTCGCAGTCAACCTGGGTGTTCGCTCGACACCGACATTCTTTATCAACGGGCTTGCGATCGTGGGGGCGCAGCCGCTCGATGTTTTCAAACAAGTGATAGACAAGGAACTGGCAGGAGAGATACCCCAGGAGTAGGATGACACGGGCGGCCAGAACAGGTCGCCCGATTTTTTAGACCCCACACATCAAAGTCGGGAAAACCTTTTTGGAGGCTGGATGAAAAAATTCGTCGCGGTGGCTGGCAACATCGGCGTTGGAAAATCCACGCTTGTCGAATTACTCTGTGTGCAGATGGGATGGGAGCCATTCTACGAACCGGTGACCGAGAATCCCTACCTCGCCGATTTCTACAGGGACATGGACGCCTGGTCCTTCCACTCTCAGATCTTTTTCCTCGCCCATCGTTTGCAGTCGCACTATAAACTGGCACAACATCCCACCTCGGTGGTTCAGGACCGCAGCGTGTATGAGGATGCCGAGATCTTTGCACACAACCTGTATTTGCAGGGACACATCCAGACGCGCGATTACCAGACCTATCGGGATCTATATGAGACGACTTTGCGGTTCCTCCCGCCCCCGGACCTGGTCATTTATCTGCGGGCATCGGTCGCCACGCTGATGAGGCGCATCTCGAACCGCGGCCGCGACTATGAGCGCACCATCTCGTCTGACTACCTGCACGGACTCAACAGCCTGTATGAATCATGGATCGACAATTTTACGCTCTGCCCCATCCTGGCGGTACCGGCCGATGACCTGGATTTCGTCTCCAAGCCGGGGCACCTGCGATTGATCATCCAAAAGGTGGAGGACAAGCTGACCGGCAAAGAGGAAGTCGTCTTCGAGGCGGAGGAAATGGCGAGAGCCGCAGAGGACTGAAAATATCTTGCCACCTGACAGTTTGGATATAAGGACACTCAGTTGGTCGAGCGCTGTCCTGAGCTTGTCGAAGGGTAGGCGGTGATCGCCCGCCCTGCACTTGCACCAGCATGCAAGTGCAGGTGCCGAGACCAAATGTTGGATTCAAAGCCTGAGTTACTGGTCAATGTGTGGTCTCGATACGCCCTCGAATAACACTCGGAGCTACTCGACCACCGGCGTGGAGATGACGCTTCAGAAAGAGGCGTCATCCCTTTTTTATGGCTTCTGATACACGCGGACGTAATCCACGTACAAAAATTGAGGGAATACGGTTGTATCATCCGGGTAACCCGGCCAGCGGCCTCCCACCGCCAGGTTCAGGATGACAAAGAAGGGATGGTCGAATATCCATTCATCTGGGACATCGTCCGGCGTCAGCCTGAAATATTCCTGGTCGTCGAAATACCAGCGGATCTCATCCTCATCCCATTCGATCGCATATACATGGAAGTCGTTTTTTAGCGACTCTGCGGAGGTGGTCATGCTCGATCCAACTCCATCGCCGCCTGAATAACCCGGCGCGTGGACGGTGGCATAAATATGGTCCGGTTCGCGGCCGATGAATTCCAGGACATCGATCTCTCCTGCCGCAGGCCAGCCTTTTTTATAGATATCCTCACCCAGCATCCAGAACGCGGGCCAGATGCCCTGCCCGTAGGGAAGTTTGAGGCGCGCCTCGATCCGTCCATATTGCCAGGCGTGCAGTCCCTGGGTCTTGATCCGTGCTGAGGAGTAGCTGCGCCCGGCAACAAATTCAGGCTCCACCCGCGCTTCGATCACCAGCATCCCATCCTCTACACGGACATTTTCAGGCCGGTGGGTATAAGCCTGCCATTCCTGATTACCCCAGCCTCCGCCGCCGATATCGAAGGCCCAGTTTTCCAGATTCAGTTCAGTGCCATCGAATTCATCGTGCCATATCATTTCCCAGCCTGTCCGCTCCCATTCGGCTGTGGGCGATGGGACAGGTGTTGGTACCGCTGTCGGCGCAAGCTCAGGGCTGGGACTTGTCACGGCACAGCCTGCCAGGAAAAAAGTACAGAGAAGGATACAAAATCTTTTGCACATGGCAACCTCTTACAACGAATGAGTTCTTCGTGAAATATTCAAAAATGCAGATTCCCTTCATGTGACTTGTGTGATGATCGTATTTCGCGCGCCCGCTTCCAGCAGGGACTGTGAAACGGCCTCCGCTACATCGTCAGTAACCAGCGCGATCATATTACCGCCGCGTCCCCCGCCGCTCATCTTTGCTCCCAACGCACCCGCATCCCTTGCGGCTGTGACGAGACTGTCTAGCTCGGGCGAAGAAACAGTCAGCTTCTGTAACAGGGCGTGATTTTGAGTCATCAATGCCCCAAGCTCTGTCAGCTTTCCACTTTCTATTGCCCCTCGCGCTTCCTGGGCAATCTCCCCCACCTCATCGAAAATACTTTCCCAATTAGGCCGATCCGCTTCCCAAAGCTTCTTTACATCTCCGACCGATTCCTTTGTCGGGGCAGGGATGCCGGTGTCACCAATAATGATCGTAAAAGGCTGGCCGGCGTTGAAGGTTTCAATGGACTGTCCCTTTATGAAGTAAACAGGCGCGCCGTATGTGATGACAGTATTGTCGATCCCCGATGGTGTTCCATGATGCAGTTTTTCGATCTCATAGGCAAAGGCATTTATTTCTGCGTCTGTCATCGGAGTATCGAAATGAGAGGCCAGCGCCCGGGTCAGGGCGACGATTACCGCCGCGCCCGAGCCGAGGCCGGAGGCTACGGGGATAGTGGAGGAGATGTTGATCTGAAGATTCGGTAACGGAGAAAGGCGCGAGATGAATAAAAAGTTATGAAGCATGGATGCGATCGGATGGTCGGAGGGAAGCGTATTCAGTTCGGCATTGAGATTCACATCCCGTGCGTGAATCCAGATGCCCAGGCGCGACGCATCCAGAATCTCCACATCCACATGCACCTGCATAACGGGGACCGCCAGGGCGGGACGTCCATAGACCACCGCGTGTTCACCAAAGAGAATGATCTTGCCGGGAGCGGAGGATCGGGTCATGAATGTTATTGATAAACTCTGCAAAGGTTTATTGTGAGCGTAGAGCGATTCTCAAATTCAACCTTCGCAAGACTCCAGCATGTACTATGAGAGATAAAAGATTGCAATGACAGCCAGACCCCACAACACAACCGCGATCTGCAGCGGCCGATCCTTCAGCGCCACTTCATCGGGCGCGCCGGCTGCATGACCAAACTGGATCAACTGCAGGTAACGGAAGATGCCATACACCACGAATGGGATTGTCAGCATCATGGCATGGTTTTCCGGCAGGTTCGGCGCGGAAAAAGTATACAGCGAATAGGCAACGATGGTCATGCCGGAGACGATGGTGATGTATTGATCGAGCAGCGGGATGGTGTACCCATCCAGCACCTTGCGATGTGCGCCCGCTCCCTGGGCAAGCAGGTTCATCTCTGCACGCCGTTTCCCCAGGCCGATGTAAAGCGAGAACAGGATCGTGATCATGTACAGCCAGGGCGAAAACCGTTCGACGGTGATCAGCGTCACACCCGCGGCCACGCGCAGCACAAAGCCAAAGGAAATGATCAGCACGTCCAGGATAGGCACATGTTTCAGCCAGCGCGAATAAAGCAGGTTGATGATCAGATACGTCGCAAGGATCAACGCGAACACGGGTGACAGCAAATACCCCAGCGGAAGGGCGATCCCAATCAGCAGCAGCGCGGCGGTCAATGCTACACTTATCGGCAGTTCGCCGGAGGCAATCGGACGGAACTTCTTTTCAGGGTGGTTGCGGTCGGCTTCCACATCGGCGATATCGTTATATAAATATACCGCGCTCGATATCAGGCAGAAGAGAAAAAAACCTGCCAGGGTTCGTAAAAATGGCTCGAGGAGAAAAAGCTGTTTGTCAAAGATCAGAGCAAAAAAGATAAAGCCGTTCTTTGTCCATTGACGAAGGCGCATTGTTTTGATGAGGGCTTTGAGCATGCAGGTATTTTACTGTAAAATACTTTTATGCCAAAAATCCGTTTGGATTTGTTATTAGTGGAACGGGGGCTGGCTGAATCGCGCGCCAGGGCACAGGCGATGATCATGGCTGGACAGGTACGCGTGGCCGGTCAGACGGCGCTCAAGCCTGCCACCGCCATATCGGCCGATGCTGTTCTGACAGTGGACCCCGGTCCGCGTTTCGTGTCACGCGGCGGCGAGAAGCTGGACGCTGCGCTTGAAGCGTTCGCCCTCGATGTGACTGGCTCCACCTGCGCGGACGTCGGCTCCTCTACAGGCGGGTTTACAGACTGCCTGCT
>DATFET010000277.1:0-17332 GCA_035250835.1 Anaerolineales bacterium | reverse complement strand
TGGCGATCCTGCTCAATGGCATGAACGCGCGTGAGACTACCGACCTGACCCTGGCGATGGCGCATTCGGGCTCCATGCTGGATCTCAGTGATGTGGTCGATCTGGCAGTGGATAAACATTCCTCTGGCGGGGTGGGAGATAAGACGAGTCTTGCCGTGTTACCCATTGTCGCGGCCTGTGGGCTGCCCGTGGGGAAGATGTCCGGGCGCGGGCTGGGCTTCAGCGGCGGCACGCTCGATAAACTGGAATCCATCCCCGGCTACCGCGTGGATTTGTCAACCGAGGAATTCAAGCAGCAGCTCAAGGAAAAGGGGATCGTGCTGACTGGTCAATCGCTTGACCTTGCCCCTGCCGATGGCAAGTTGTATGCGCTGCGAGATGTCACGGGAACGGTGCAGTCCATCCCTTTAATTGCCTCGTCCATTATGTGCAAGAAACTCGCTGCCGGCGCGCAGGCCATCCTGCTCGATGTCAAAACCGGGCTGGGCGCGTTCATGGAAACTTTGGACGAAGCACGTCAGCTCGCCGACCTGATGGTGGATATCGGCAGGCTGGCTGGGCGTGAAGTGGTCGCCCTGCTTTCTGATATGAACCAGCCCCTGGGATGTGCAGTGGGCAATTCCCTGGAAGTTATGGAAGCGATTGACATGCTCAAGGGGCGCGGTCCGGAAGACTTTGCCGAACACTGCCTGTATGTCAGCGCGCACATGCTTGTCCTGGGCAAACGCGCGGGTGACCTGAGTGAGGGTCGTGCAATGGCAGAAAGATCCATTGGAGATGGGAGCGCCCTTGAAAAGCTGCGCGTCCTTGTCCAGGCGCAGGGTGGAGACGTTACGTTCATCGATGATCCATCCAAATTCGAAGCTGTGAGATTCGTGGAGGAGATAAGGTCTCCGCGAAGTGGATATCTCTCCGATGTCCAGGCGAGGACGATAGGTGAGGCGGCGGTCACGCTGGGAGCCGGGCGCGCGAAAAAGTCCGACCCGGTCGATCACGCGGTGGGATTCGTAATCCATCACAAGGTCGGCGATCGAATCGAAGTGGGGGAGCCGCTGTTCACCATCCACACCAACGACGAATCCAAATTGTCTGAAGCGCGTGAAGTTGTGCTCGCCGCGCACAGCTTCAGCGAGGGACCGACTCAAAAACTGCCTTTGTTCTACAACTAGCCATAATAACCAGAAGAAGGCCGAAATCAGGGGTGTGGAGCGTACGCTCCACACCCCTGATTTCGGGTATCCTCTTAACATTCGTGATCTCCTGAATTTGTTTTATGGAAATTTCATGCCAATACTTGCAATATTTATGAGATTGGGGCATACTTGTAACAGGAGTATAAAGTTTCATGGCTAAAGTTTCCTTGCGCGCATATAACCGGGAAATCGAAACGCTGATAGACAGCGGACAGATCGACGAAGCCACTGTCCATTGTCGCCATATCTTAAAGACCTATCCCAAACACCTTGAAACGTACCGCCTGCTGGGGAAATCGCTTCTTGAAGCTAAGCGGTACAGCGATGCCGTGGACATTTTTTCACGTATTCTTGCTTCAGTTCCCAATGATTTTGTTTCACACGTAGGTATGAGTATTATCCGCGACGAAGAGAACAACCTCGACGAAGCCATCTGGCATATGGAACGCGCCTTTGAAACCCAGCCCTCGAACGCTGCGATCCAGGGGGAGTTACAGCGTTTGTATGCACGCCGCGATGGTGTCCGACCGCCACGCATTCGCATGACGCGTGGGGCGCTTGCAAACATGTACGTGCAGGGCGAGCTCTATCCGCAGGCGATCTCTGAGATCAGGAATGTTCTAACGGAAGATGCAGAACGGGCAGACATGCAGGCTTTACTGGCGCGAGCCTGCTACAAGAGCGGATTAAAGAACGAAGCGGCGGACGTGGCCTCTGCCCTGCTGAAACGCTATCCATATTCACTCGATGCCAACCGTGTGCTGATCGAGATCCTCGGCTCTGAACACCCTGAAAGCACCCAGCAGTACCTTCAGCGGGTCTTTGAGCTGGATCCTTATACGGCGCACGTCACAGGAGATATATTTTTAGCCAGTGAGGTTTCCGACGCGGCTGTCAATATTGAACGGCTCGAATGGGACGGTCAACCGGCTGCCGCGCCGTCCGATTGGGAGGAGCCGAAGGGGACCAACCAGGAGAGTGAAGAGGAACAGCCGGTCTGGCTCAGCAAGCCCGTTGATGAGACCTCCGTGTTTGGCGCTTCAGCAGTGGCCGCCGCCTCGATCTTTGGATCAACCCAGTCCGAGCCGCCCGCTGAAACGGTTGAGTCGGCACCCGTATCTGTTTTCGGATCGGCCGCTCTGTCTGAGTCGCCATCCGCACAATCTGACGATGATATCCCAGAGTTCATGCGCTCCGCAGGCTGGGGCAAATCCAGAGGCCAGTTCGATGAAAGTAAATCTGCTTTTGGGGCAGAGGAAACCCAGCCTGATGAAACAATTGAACAGGGAGAACTGCCAGACTGGATAAAGGCGATGAAGCCAGCGGAGGCCGAACCCCCACAGCAGGTGAGCGATGAGGAGCTTCCCGATTGGATTACCGCCATAGGTGTTGGCGCCCTGGCTTCCAGGCTGGTCGATAAATCGGAACAGCCTTCTGAAGAACCAGCAGTTGAATCAGTTGAGCAGACCGCCTGGCTGGGTCAGATGTCAGGCGATTCCGGGTCAACGCCTGCTGCCGACTCGACCGACGAACTCGATTGGCTGAAAAAACTTGCCGAAACTGACACTGCGCCGGCTGCTCCCCAGACGGATGAGCTCGATTGGATGAAGGAACTGGGCTCCACTGAAACACCGCCGTTCACAGACCAGACAGCTGGTGAAGAAATCCCCGACTGGCTCCAAGGCGCGGCTGAAACTCCAGTCGAGTCTGCTGAAATGCAAACAGAGGAACTCAGCTGGCTGAAAGACGCAGGCCTCTCTGACGAAGCAGCACCATCCCCTGAAAAAGACGAGGAGAACGATTGGCTGAAAAGTCTGGGCAGGTCTGAATCCACTCCCTCCGCTGAAAGTGAGGATCAGCCGGACTGGCTGAAGGGACTCGCAGTGGCAGGTGGAGTTGCGGCTGCATCATACCTGGCAAAGGATGATGAACCCGCTGAAACGACGGCATCATCTGCTACTCCTATTCCTTCCACGACCGATGATGATTACCTCCATCAATTGACTGAGGAGCCCATCCTGCAAACGCCACCTGAATCCACTCCATCGACAACTGACCTGGATAATTTGGGCGTAAGCGAACAGGAACGAGATGACTCGTTTGCATGGCTGGAAAGCCTGGCAGCCAAACAGGGCGCGACAGAAGGATTGTTGACGACTCCCGAAGAGCGCTCTGAGGAAGAACCGGATTGGGTGAAGCAGGCAAAAGGGTTGAAGAGTGAAACACCTGTTTCTGAAGCTCAGAGGGAGCAGCCGCCCATCGCTCTGGAAGACCTGGGCAAGAGCGAGCAGGAACAGGATGACTCGTTCGCCTGGCTGGAGAGCCTGGCTGTGAGGCAGGGCGCGTCCGAGGGACTGTTAACCGAACCGGAGGAACGCCTCCAGGAGGAACCGGAGTGGGTCAGGCAGGCAAAAGACCTGAGCACAGCGGAAACTCCGTCAGCCGTGTTGCCTGAACCGGAACAGGAAGAATCTTCAGGATTGGATCTGCTGGAGCACCCTGCCGCCATAGCTGCCACAGCTGCCTGGTTGGGAAATCTGGGTGATGAAGAGAAAGAGTCCGAACCTGTCACTGCACAGGCTGAGTCCCAGGCGGAGCAGCCTGCCGAGATGGATGAGGTCGATTCATGGTTGAAAAACCTCGAAGGGGTGGAAAAACCCTCAGAACCTGCCGCGGATGAGACGGCTGTGTGGCTGAAAGGTCTCGATGAAAGTGAAACAGCATCCGTCCAGGCGGTTGAGCCAACGGATGAAAGTATTCCTGAATGGATGAAGGACATCGAGGTTGCGCCTGAAGAAAAAGCAGCTGTCATTTTCGCGGAAGAGACAGAACCTGCATCCACCTGGATGCCTCCGGCTGAAGAAGCTGCCTTGAGTTCAGAGTCAAAACCTGAAGAAGAAAGTCTTCCTGATTGGCTGAGCGAACTGGATGAGGAAGAGGAACAAATCGCCGCGCCTGCCGATGCAGAGGATCTACCGGCCTGGCTGCGGGCGGATGAATCAGCCCCTGCCATAACCGAACCGACCATCTTTTCGGACTGGAAGCCGGAAGAAGAGGCTCAAGAGGTTTCCGCTTCCATGAAGGTCGAACAGCCTCAAGCGGCACAAGCGGAACCGGAACCGGCTCCCGTTATGGAGCTGCCGCAGGCAACTCCCGAGCCTCAGGCGGAGCCCGCTCCTCCCCCGAGCAGTGGACTTGTAATCCCCACAACTGATCCCGTGCTGGGAATGGCACGCGATGAGCTTTCGGGCAATAATATCGAAGGCGCGCTTGCATCCTATGGAAAGCTCATCAAGAAAGGTCGTTACCTGGATGAGGTGATCTACGACCTGCGGGATGCACTGTACCGTCATCCTGTGGATATAAACATCTGGCAGTCGCTTGGCGACGCGTATATGCGCTCCAGCCGTTTACAGGACGCGCTCGACGCCTATACCAAAGCAGAAGAATTATTGCGTTAAGCAGACCTGACAGGTTTTCATAGATCGCGCCCTCGCAAATGGTTCGTGAGTGGAAACCTGTCAGGTTTCAACTTTAATTTTTGGAGGAAATCACTGTGGAAAGATCGCTCGTTCTGGTCAAGCCCGATGGTGTGCAGCGCGCCTTGATAGGAGAGGTGATCGCACGTCTGGAGCGCCGCGGGCTGCGCCTTGCCGCCGCCAAGTTCATTCAGGTGAGCAGGGAGCTCGCTGAAACTCATTATGCCATCCACAAGGGGAAACCGTTTTATGATGGATTGATCTCGTACATTATCTCCGCGCCGGTCATGGCGATGGTCTGGGAGGGACCTAACGCGGTAGCCGCCATCCGCCAGACGATGGGATCGACGCGTCCGACCGAGGCCGCGCCCGGCTCGCTTCGACACGATTTTGCCCTCGAAGTCGGGCGGAATCTCACCCACGCCTCCGACAGCGTGGAGAACGGCGCGAACGAAGTGGCGTTATGGTTCAAGCCGGAAGAGATTGTGGAGTGGCAGAGGGAAGTAGACCGCTGGGTGTTTGAGAAATAAAAGCAACAGGAAAGAAGAAAGATTCATCCCGCTGGCGAGAGTCGGCGGGATGTTTGTTTTCATTGCTTAAGCAGTTATTCATCCTTTTTATGTAAGTCAATGTGTCTGAGCGCAAGCAAGTACAACCCCAAAACAACGAATGGAATCCAGAAGAACCACATATCGCTTGGTGTGAAAGTACGCAGAATATACGCGAGAAGATTGGCAGCGATCAAGGCAATGACGACGATCACCGAAATCATTTTGGTCAGCTCTCCTCTCACCACCCAGGCTAAGAGGGTCAGGATGGGGAAGACCAGCATAACCTGGTCGTAGCTCCAGCCGATCGGAGAGACGATCAATCCGGCAGTCAGCGAAAGGTCGATGAACCGGCGGCGATCCCAGCGATGTCCGCTTTTCAGCCACCAGAGGCTGCCGATCAGTAAGGCAACCAGCCATATTCCTTTGCCTGTTCTGCTTTCCCCGAGGATCACAAGCAGTCCAGTGAGAGTCGGCGTCTCGCGCACGTTGCTTAGACCGGAAGCGATCACATACACGGAGCTTTGAATCCATGGAGGATAAAAGGCGGACAGGATCATAAAACAGATCAATAAAGTCGCGCCAAATCCCGCAAGTATCTTCCACTCCTTCTTTCGTAAGAAGTCGAGCAGAAGGATAGGAAGCGTGAGAATGACGAGGTGCGGCTTGACCGTTGTAAGCACAAGGCTTGCCCCGGCGAGATACGGTTTGTTCGATCTGCTGAGTGAGAGGAATAAAGCCAGTCCCAATACTTCCAGGAAGTTGACCTGCCCAAAGACCAGCGATATGACGGTCATCGAGAAACTGAACGCAGCCAGGAACGGAATCCATACGCGTGAATCTGCGCCATCCCAGATGAGCAGGGTGCTGACGAAAAGTATGATGATGTTGATCACGAACCAGTAAGAGACTGCCCTGGTGAAGGGGATCCATGTGAATGGAAGCAGTATCACGTTCCCGATCGGCGAGAACCAGGAATATAGAGTTTCCGCATCGTCATGAGTCGTCAGCGTCCGCTCGATCTCCCCCAGGCGAACGGGATCCGAAAAGTCCTCCCCATGTGCGAAAAGGTACGCCGAGCTCCAATATGCCTGCAAGTCCCGGTCGCCGGCGCCGGGCGGCAGGGAGATGGGGAATAACAGGACCATCACCCCCAACAGCAGGATCAGGATGAGCTTAAAAGGAGAAGATAATTTGCCTGTTAGCGCCATGACGGATCAAGGATGTGCCAGGTTTTCTGATGTGAAATTTTCAATTTGTAGTTTTGCTAATTCCCTGCCCTTATTGCACTTTCAACAACACCTTTCCATCGCTCCACAACTCTTCGAGATCATAATACTCGCGCATATCCGGCGAGAAAAGATGTACGACCACATCACCGAAATCGAGCAGAAGCCAGCCTTCGCCGGACTGACCCTCCACGCGGCCTTTCTTTTTGTAATCCTTTTTGGTTGTCTCCAGCACACCCTTGGCCAGCGCGTCGAGCATGCGGTCACTGGTCCCGTTGCAGATGATGAAGTAGTCTGTAAAAGATGCGACATCTTTGATGTCCAGAAGCAGGATGTCTTCGCCCTTTTTGTCCTCCAGGGCTTCGACGATTTTATGTGCGAGTTGTAATGCGTTCAGATATCACCTCATATCGTAGTAACGACTTAAGTCGTTACTACTTTTTTGAGCGGCGCGGAATACAGCCGTGTATATACCGAGCCGCCCGGGTTCAATTCGCTTTTGTACAGATGCACCGAGTCTACTCTGGCAGTGCCCAGTAAGTCAACCTGTATGTCTTCGAGAGCGCGGCGAATTTTTTGCTGTTCGACAGCGCTGATGTTCTGTTTGACCCTTCCCAGCGTAAGATGAGCGGAGAAGGGACGCTCCTCAGATTCATAACCGAGTCTGCGTGAGGCGGATTCGATCCCGTGCTGGAGCGCGTCCAGCGCAGCTGGAGCCTGGATCCCGATATAGAGGACGCGCGGCCGCCTCAGGCTTGGGAAGGCGCCAAGTCCTGCCAGATGGATGTCGAAGCATTGTATATTGCCAGCTTCGTTGCGCAGCATCTGGGTCAGGAAATCAACATTTTTTGGAGATACGTCACCCAGGAATTTCAATGTCAGGTGCATGTTGTGAGCCGGGACCCAGCGAATCAGTGGCTCAATCCCTTTGCGGAAAGCCGCGATTTCCCTTTGGATGTTCAGCTGTAATTCACTGGGGATTTCCACCGCAATAAAGGCGCGCAACAGGCTCATGGACGATCAATCACCCCGTTTGATTCCCCAACGCCCGCTCGACAGCCCCCTTCAGGTCCAGAAACCCGACAGGTTTCGAAAGGTAGGTGGAAGCACCCGCCTCCATCCCATTCTTTATGTCCGCTGGCATGCTTTTTGCAGAGACCACCACGACCGGGATGCCGGTCAGCGCCGGGTCACGACGCATCTGGCGCAGGAGATCGAGCCCGGAGGTCTCGGGCATCATAATATCCAGGATGACAACATCCGGCGTTTCGGTTTTCATCACGGTGAGAGCTGGGGTGCTGCTGGTTGTCTTTAAGACACGAAAACCGCTGACTCGCATCATTTCCGCAAAGAGCTCAGCGGCATCTTCTTCATCTTCGATGATGAGGACTGTTTTTTGAACGGATGTCATACAGTGAAATTCTTGGACCGCATGGCGCATCGACACATAAACTGGTTACATGGATATGCATCGAGTTAAGTGTATGATGCGATACTCTATAAATAACGATAGCATAAGACAGACGAATTTACAAGAGCGCGGATTATTGAATTCTTTTTGTAAGAAATAGCGGCCTCCTTTGGTCTAGGAGGAGGGATCGGAGGTTTTATGAGTGAACTGGCACGCTACCGAGCTGAAAAAGATGAGATCTTTCAGCGACATCCACAAAGCCCGCTGACGCCCGAACAAAGGTCTGGGTTCATAGGCTTGCAGTATTTCCCGGAGAATGAGGCGCTGCGGCTTGAAGTAACCGTTGAGCCTTTGAAGAACCAGGAACCCATCCAGATGCAGACCTCAACGGGAGGTGTGCAAAGTTACAGGCGCTACGGGAGGTTCCAATTTCAAGTGGGTGGGCAGGATGCCGAGCTGACCATCTATCAGAACGAACATGGATTTTTCCTGCCCTTTGTCGATTCACTGGCCGGGAAGGAGACGTATCCCGCCGGGCGATACCTCGAACCGGAAGCCCTGCCAGGCAACCGCTTCCTTGTCGATTTCAATCTTGCCTATAACCCGTACTGCGCGTATAACGAAATGTGGTCCTGTCCGATAACACCGCCGGAAAACCGGCTGAAAGTGCCGATTCCGGCCGGAGAAAAATTATTCGACGAATAGCCAAGTCCTGCGAAGGTTTTTCAAGACTCTATAAAAAACCGCCCTGTGAATTTTGGAAATCACAGGGCGGTTTTTTTGCTCGTTCTACCGCTTGTCTCATAAATAAATTTTCTTTTAATACATGCTTGTAATTTGAAGTTTATATTTCAAGTAAAGTAAATTATGCGGCACTCAGTAATTTTCGGAGGATTTATTCAGAACATCCAGCAGGGCTTCATATTCTTCGCAACACTCGGGACAAACATCCAGGTGCTCGCGGATGACCGGCATCAAATAGGCTGCATCCTTTTTGTCGACTTCCCTCTGCACATATTCGTCGAGCTTTATGTAGAGATCGCCGCACGAGATCTCTTCGTCTGGCAGGTCATCCAGGACGCGCAGAATCCCAACGACTGCTTCATTGGATAACTCCTTCTGCAGACCCAGGCTGTGACGGATCCGTTTGACGATTTCTGGTATTTTCATAATCTGCGTTTCTGATGGTTAACCATACATTAATCTTACGTCATTCTTACTTTTGTTCGAAAAGTGTAAGGACTTCGTGAGGTGAGATGTCCTCCATGGAAAGCCTGCGTTTGAGCCGAAGACGGGCATCGTGCAAAAGTTTGTAGAGGGCATTGCGGTTGGTCTTGAGCTTGCGGGCTGCATCCTCCATCGGCATGTCCTGCACCCCAAGCAGGATCAACGCCTCCCGCTGGCGTTCGGTCAGCTCTTCGTCGATAATACGGCGGACACGCACGAGCATATCGGCGCGCTCAGCGGAGATCTCAGGACCGGCCTGCGAGTCAGCCAGCAGGCCCGCGGGCGGAGGAACGTCTTCATTTTCTGTCAGCTCATCCAGGGAGGTATCCCGCCAGCGCTTGCGGCGCAGCTCGGTCAGCGCGATCCGCACGGCGATCTTATGGACCCAGGTGGTGAACTGACTGCGGCCTTCGAAGGTGTCCAGCTGGTCGAGTACCCGCAGGAGCGTCTCCTGGGTCACTTCTTCGATCAGGGAATTGAACTGCGGCTGGTCCGGGGAGAGCCAGCGTGAGAGGGCATAGGGCAGCCCCCTGGATATGACAGCGCGCAAATCCTCGAGCGCGGCTTCACGCACGGGACCGTTATTTCGCAAATCTGAAAGCCAGGCTTCATTGGTACGCGAGGGCATAGTGGAAGAATTATAAACCTATCCCCAAAGAATATTAGAAAACGAGCCGCGTGACTCGTTCTTCGGCTGGAATCGATATTACAACCTCGGGTTTTCCTGGAGCGGTTGCGGGCCTGTCTCCGGCAGTATGATCAGCATCTCTGCGAAACTGCGGGTTTCTTCGAAGCTGCGCATAAACAGGATGACTGCCAGGGTCAGGGGCATGGCAATAAAGGCACCCGACCCGCCCAGGATGAACATCCAGAACAGGAACGAGAGGAACACCACGGTTGGGGAGACCGACAGGCCTTTGCCCATGACCATCGGGGCGACGATGTTTTCCGCAACCGCGTTGATGACGACGATCAGCAGACCGATCAGGATCGCAAATCCCAGTCCACCCTGGGCATACGCCAGCAGGATCGGCGGCAGGGCAGCCGTGAAGGCGCCAATATAAGGAATAAAGCTGAGGAAGAACGTCAATACTGCCCATAGACCAGCGTGCTCGATCCCGAAGAACCAGAACATCAAACCTGTTGCGGTGGCAGTCACCAGATTGACCAGCGCCCGCAAACCGAAATAACTGATCATCAATTGCGCCAGCTCGATCACGTTACGAGGCAGGAAGTGTTCGGCGCCAAATGCCTGCTTCATGCGCTTGATAAATAATGGACTTTCCACGAGGACAAACACGGTTACCAGCAGGATAATGAGGAAGTTTTTAAGAATTCCAAGCATTGCACCGAGGAAAAAGGTCAGGATGCCAATCAGTGTGGCAGGGTCAAACAACTGTGGCAGATCGAATCCCTCGGCAGTGCTTTCAGTCTGGCGCTGACTGAACTGTTCGCTGTAACTGCTCAACTCGGCTGCCAGGGTGGTCAACGAATTACCGACCAGAAGAGCCAGGAATACAGTCAATAAGACCATGAAGCTGATCGTTAGCAGTAACGCCAAACCGACGGGCACCCGCTTACGCTTTAGCCATCGATACAATGGGGTTAGGAGTGCGGCAATGAAGACCGCCAGAAGGATGGGTACAAGGAAAGTTGCAGCGAGGCGCATGGCAATCAATAAGACGGCCGCGCCCGCCAGGATCAATAATGGCTTAATAAGAGAGGGATGTTGCATGTGTATTTTTTCTTCCGTGAAACGGAATGGTGAAACCAATTTATTATAAATCCAGTTCCTTCGGTTCAATCGCCTTACAGGAAGAAGTACGCAATCGTCCCGCCGAACAAAACGACGTATCCCAGGGGATAGACCCAGTCAGCGGTCCGGTCAATGCGATCGGCTTTATCGACCTGCTCATGCATCTCCAGCCATTTAAGATATACGTTGTAGATCACCACCAGTGTGTTCACTACAAATGTGATCGCCATGATGACATCCACGAAGGTCAGGTAGCCCATACGGGGGTATTCTTCCGCCAGGCTCCAGCTGAAGGCGATGAACAGCAGCAGGTTACCGGTAGCCACTTCAATCCGCTTGGTATAGTCCTTCAGGAAAAAGGTGACATAGGATACGCTGATGATCAGCAGGATGGGGACGAAAATGCGGAAGACATAGTACATCTTGAAACGCGGAGCGCTGAAGTGAAAGGTAAAACGGGATGTGGGATATGCCCGGCTGGAGAGCACGCTGCTGACAGAGGTATCGAAATCCGTCAGGATGAACTCGTCCTCGCCGTGGACAGGATCGATCTCGCTGAAACCCTCCATGGCCACTATCACGTACCGATCCTCGGGGTACAGCATATCGACCTGAATGGAGAAATCCTCCACGTCGAACGGGTACTGACTGAAGTCGAAGTTCAGCTGGAAGTTGGTGGAGAAGCGTTCCAGATAGGTAACGCTGCCATCCGGCAGGACATCCACGATGCGGTTGAGTGTCCAGCGGTTGCCCTGCTGGTTGAAAAAGGTAAAGTCCGGCCAATCGCCGTCGGATTCCGTCAGGAACTGGTTGAAGTTATTCTCGGTGTACTCTTTCACCTGGCAGCTGCATTCATCCGAGCTGAACGCCAGCTTCGGGTCCTGCCAGGCAAGCTTGATCGTGCCAACTGCAGTCATGATCTCGTTCGATTGATCGATCATCACGATCTGCTGCAGCTTGAGGCCGGTCTGAACTTCGGTGGGCAGGCGCATTACATCCTGGCTGTTAGGCTCGACTGTCTCGCTCAACGGGTCATTCACGCCGGCCAGCAGGCGGAACTCCCCGCTGGTGCTCGCCCCTCCCCGTGGAGTAGAGAGAATCTCCAGAGTATATTCCTGTCCGCCTTCCGGGAAGGAATACTCGAGGCTAGCCTGACTGTCATTCCCCTGCAGGTTTTTCACGCTGACCGGCTTACCTCCATAATCACGCAAAACAAGGATGGGCGTCAGATTTCCACTCGTCGCTTCTACCTTGATTGTTAGTGTTTCGTCTGGGTCGAATTCATACAGCGGCAGGGTGATCGAAGGGCGGCTGGCATCCAGGCTGCCGCTATATTCCTGGACTCGACCTGGCTGCTCCAGGAGGGCATCGTCCTGGACTGCAATGACTGCACCATTTGGAACGGCTGTGCCGTCCAACACTTCCGCCGTGTCCAGTCCGATCATCAGGTGGTAATTGCCGGATGTGACCCGCCCCGCTGAAGAAAGTGCCCCTACAGCGCCCAGGATGTAATCGCCATCCTGCGGGATGATGAATTCCAGGGCAGCGCTGTAGCCGGGTCCACTGTCATCGTCCCAGGCCAGAAACGTTTCGTCGTTCAGAGCGGGCAAATCCGCAAGCGGGTATTCAGAGGTCTGCACCAGACTCTGCAGCTCAGCTCGGTAGGAGTCGATCAGCTCGGGCAGATCCACGGATGCCGGCACAAGGGCCAGGACTGGGTCGAGGTTGCCAGAGGCTGTCTCCAGCGTGGCGAAGAGCGTCTGTCCCTGCTTCAAGCCGGAGAGCACAAAGACGTCTATTTCGCCCGGATTGATCTTGCCCTGGATTTCCTGAACGGGAGGTGAGTCCTGCGCCTGCGCAGGAGAGGCCTGGAGCAGGCCGGCGAATAATAGGATAAAGAACATGAATGAAGCAGTCCTGCGTGATGGGAGATGTGGTCTGCGCATGGACGTTCCTTGTACACCTGACTTCCGGTCTGTTTTATTCACCTGTGGTGCCCCAGATGGCCTCATCGGCTGGGATGGCCTGCGCCCAGTAGTATTCGAACATTTGCTCATACTCCTGGATCGCGGCTTGTGAATCGGTCGCCGCGACAAATTCGAGCAAGCCTCCATTGGAGAAGGAACTGTAGTGGAAGTTCTGACTGCCGACGAAGAGCAGCTGGCGGTCGACCAGCGCCGATTTCGAATGCACCCGGCCATTGAAGAAGCGCACCTCTACAAGATCGTCCAGGCCGCGGCCTGCAAGCTCGTTCTCCAGCAGTTCAATGCCCACCCGATTTTCCAAGCCGTTCGAATTGGCGTTTTCGACGATCACTCTGACCTGGACATGATTTTTCTCAACTGCTTCGACAATTGCCTGCATCCAGGACAGTGAATTGTCGAAAGTACAGGTGCCCGGTGCGATCAGGTTGAGCAGACAGATGATCTCGGCGGAAAAGTTCACATGGATGGCGTCTATGGAGCTCTCTGCTGAAGCCAGCGCAGCGTCATAGGCCCGGTCGGATTCCTTATACACGTCTGTACGATATAAGGCGAAGGCAGTCGAGCTATCCTCGACCGGCCGATATTTAAGCGCCTCCGGCACATGGCTTACGGTCCCGGTCTTCCACTCGCAAGACCTCTTCCAGCGGTCCGAGTCATCACCGATCATCAGATCCGAGCAGACCAGTTGGTTGCTATCCTGCCATTGGTCGTCGAAGGCGATCAACGCTGCCTGGGCGACCGGCCCTTCGATGTGCATCCCCATATCCGTCAGGCCATCACCTTTGCCGGATGGATGATCCAATGGGTAATGGAGCCAGGAGATATTGAATCCGGCTGACATCAGCTCGCCCCCATCGGCTACGATAAATTTGGTATGACTGTGCGGGTAACTGCCCCTGAAATTTGCCACCTCCAGCTTCCAGCCGATCTCCGGGTCTTCCATCTTCTCCACACCGGCCTTGCGCAGATCATCGATCACGTTCCAGACCTGGTCTCCGTATTGGAAGGTCGCCAGGTTGGGATAATTTCCCAGCAGGATGCGCACGGTCAGGCCGCGGGGATACGCGGATGGATTAGCCTGGATCTTCTTGTAAAGCTCGGCAATCCCTTCGACAACCTGAAAACCCGGGCTCTGCTCATCCTGGTCCGCGTCCCACTGCATGTTGGAGATGAGCAGCTCATAGCGGGCATTCTGGATATTCTCCCGCAGGAGATCGAAGCCTCCGTTCGGTGTGACCGGCAGGGAACTGAAGGCCGGGTTGGGCTCCGGCATATAGATGAAGCTCTTGAATTGGTTATTGCAGTAAGGCGATTGATAGCTCTGCGGATGAAATTCACCACCCTGGACCACATCCAATACCGCCAGGGCAATGGTATTGATATCCTCGGTCGAGCACTCGTAAGTGGATTGTTCAGCCAGGAACAGTGCAGGCGTATCCTCGGGAGCATCGACCCACACGGTGGATAACCCCGCTCCAGGACGGATTGCAGTTCCCAGATAGACAGGCTGTGCCAGTTGGGCGAGGATCGCAGGCGTGCTCCAGGCTCCGTCCGTGTGAGCGCTCTCATATAGGAAATTCCCCTGCTGCAGGGCGCCGAAATTGTCCTCCACCTGGTTCGAATACCAGACCAGGTGAACTTGTCCCTGGGCATCCTGTAGGATGCCCGGACGATTTGTACAGGGCGGAGATGGGATCTTTTGTGAAGGTCCGTCGACGAGCGCGTAGCTGACCTGACCTTCGAGGTCGCACCAGGCAACGTGCAGCTGACCGTCCGCCCCGCGGTAAATCTCCGGGGAGTGACCCAGCCCAAGCCCGGACTCCGATCCGGCTGCCTGGGGGCCGATCTCCAGGAGATGCACGGCTACATTCCCTTCAGCACTGCCAGTTCCAAATACCATGGAAAATTCGCCCGCTTCACCTGCGGCGAGGCGCGGGCGCAGGTCAGGATTGGCGCCATCCAGGGGCTGGTAGCAAGTCAGCGGATAATCTGCAGGAGACTCACCGTTCTGCCAGGCCGTGTACGCCAGCAGCCCTCCCGCGTTCCAGGCGACTCCCACGCTGCCATCTGCGCTGACAGCAATCGCCGGCCAATCCTGCTGACTTGGTGAGGGCTGGTCAGTACAGGTGTCTGCCGCTGAAGTGGAAATGGATTCGACCGGGCTGCAACTGCCTTCCTGGCAGCGGCTATAGTGGATCTCCCACTGACCCGGGCTGACCTCCTCAGACCAGACGATATGAGCGCTGCCATCGGGACCCAAACCTAACTGAGGGTGAGTCGAGTTGGCATCCGCGCTGTTCGAAACGTTCAACGGGCTGGACCATACTGTGGTTTCAGCATCATCCCCTTCCTCGAACGCGTAGGCGACATCCGCCGTGCCACCCTGACCGAAGACCCAGGCGGCTGCCAGCCGTCCCTGAGAGTTAGCCTCCAGGTCTGGTGCGGAACCCTCTTCGAGGAGAACGTCTTCTGTCAAAGCCAGCGGCGCGGACCAGCCCACGCCCTGGGTTTCGCTGTCCAGGCTGGTGGTCGTTGTCCCGGTGTGGATGGTGATGAATTCAGCCAGGGTATTGGTGAGCGTGACCGCACTAACGAGCAGCAGCGCTCCAAGTGTGATGATCACAATATCCTGGGCGCGGCGCGGTTCGACCCTTCCATCCGCAAGTTTGGCTCGCTTGCGCCTCACCCAGTCATAAGCCAATGCCAGCAAGCCGCCGACCAGGCCGGCCAGCGTCAGAGCAAGATACAGGAAAAAGATGATCAACTGCAGGCGGGGCGACGACTGCGACAAAGTAACATCATGCCGCCAGATCAGAAAACCCAATAGCATCCCGCCCAATGCTCCTCCCAGGAGCGAGGTCAGGAGCGGAAGCCAGATGTAGCGGACCTTCAGCGTAATCAACGCCAACAGCAAGCCGGAAAGAAGGCCATAGATCAACCCGATCAGGGTAAACAGGGCAACAAATGAGAAGGGATCTTTGGAAGAGCCCTGGTTATATTTTGCAAAAAGGGAAATCAAGAGGAGCAAAGGGATGAGCAGGATGGCATAGCTGACCCCATAAGCCAGCGCTCCGCCCCACAAGTAGCGGCTCGAGCTGCCCTGCGTGTCGATGCGACGCAGGGTTGCCCCGGCTACCATGCCGTAGGCAGCGCCGCCCAGTCCCACTCCCACAAACGTCAGCAGCAGCGCGGCGAAAAGGCGGACGAGCGGCTGGTCGTCTGGAACGAAATTGACCATCATCTGGTAGAAGCCCAAGCGGAAGAACAGAAAGCCTACCAACACTCCAGCCAGTGCAGCGAGCAGAAAGCCTGTCAGTCCACTGAGGAAGATCGTCCAGCGGGACTGTTTTGTCTGTATTGTCTCCATGATTTGCCTATTCCTTCCATGATTACCATACTAAAAAGTGAAGCGGCTGTCATCGCTTGGGTGTTGATTTTCAGGAAACAAGAGCGGTATTCCCCTCATTCCCTCCTGTAATATTTGTGGACTGCTCTTCAACAGGAGTTGAGACAGGGTCAGGTTCTTTTCGCAGGAATTTATGTGCTTCCATTGCGTTTCTCCCGCAGTCCCCAAAGGGGATGCTATTCAACTGCTGGAGGACGAGATATTCGAGAATTAATCTGCTTCCACAGAAAATCTAATCTACCTCATATATTGCTCTGGTACAGTTAGCCATCATTTCAACATCCAAGGAATTTTTCGAATGAATCGCAGGGATTTCATGAAAGTTAGTAGTCTTGTATTAGCAGGTGGATTTCTGGCAAAGGTGGGCCAGCTCGAATTGAACGACGAGACCAACACCCCGGTCGTCGACCGGGTGGAGATACCCATCCCGAACCTCAAGCCAGCGCTCGAAGGGTTTACCATCGTCCAGTTGAGCGACATCCATTTGCAGCCTTATACCAAGCCGAGCCTGGTAAGAAAGGCTGTCGAGATATCCAACGAGCTGCGCCCGGACCTGGTGGTGCTGACCGGCGATTACGTCTGGCACGATCAGGAAGCCGTTTTCGAGCTGGCTCCCATCCTGGCTGGGCTCAATGCCCGTCACGGAGTCTATTCCGTGTTGGGAAACCACGATTACTGGCTGGATGTCGAGGTCACTAAACGAGCTTTCGAAGAGTCACGCCTGCCCATGCTGATCAATCAGGGAGTGGAGATACATGCCGGGAACGGGTCGTTCTACCTGGCCGGCATGGACGATGGCTGGAGCGGCCAGCCGGATTTGAATCAGTCACTCGAGGACGCACCCACCGGCGACCCGGTGGTACTGCTCCTGCATGAGCCCGACCTGGTGAATGAAACCTCGCTGGACCCGCGCCTCGCACTTCAGCTTTCCGGCCATACCCATGGGGGACAGGTGCTTCTGCCGGGGAAGCCGCCTATCTTTACGCCTCATCTCGGAAAGGAATACAGCCAGGGATTGTTCCGTGTCAACGACACATGGCTGTATACCAATCGCGGTCTGGGTGTGATCAGTGTCCCTCTGCGGTTCAACTGTCCGCC
>DATFET010000266.1:0-26589 GCA_035250835.1 Anaerolineales bacterium | reverse complement strand
GTCTCTTGATCATGTCCAGGCCGCAGCCTTGCCCCATGTCACCTTGACAGCCTGGCAGGGGCTGATCGAGTTCGCAGATCTTTCAGAAGGACAAACGGTTCTTATTCATGCGGCTGCAGGAGGAGTCGGCCATGTTGCTGTGCAACTTGCCAAGTGGCGCGGGGCAAAAGTAATCGGCACCGCCTCTATCAATCTTCCCTTTCTGGAGGAACTAGGTGTCGATCAGGCTATCGATTACTCCACAACTGCATTTGAAGATGTTGTCAAGGATGTGGATGTTGTTCTTGATCTACTTGGGGGTGAAACCCAGCAGCGCTCCTGGCAGGTATTAAAACCAGGCGGCATATTGCTCTCCACGGTCCAGCCGCCTTCACAGGAGATCGCATCCGCGCATGGTGTACGGCAGCGGATGATCGGTACTGCTCCACCGGTCCGAAAGGTGTTAACAGAGGCATCGAAAATGGTAGAGCGTGGGCAGCTCAGGCCGCATGTTTCTGCAGTTCTCTCACTTCAGGATATTCAAAAAGCGCATGAGATGATCGAAGGCAGGCACACGCGCGGCAAGATTGTCCTGCAGGTTGTCAACTAACTCCACTCTCGTCCATCCGGGTAAAACAACCACCGAACTTCCACAGGTTCGGTGGTTGTTTTAGAATCCATGTCGCTGAAAAGTGCATCTTTACCTTTCCAACATCACTTCCAGTCTCTTCTTCACCTCGGACCATTCCGTATCCAAAATACTATAGTACACCGAATGTCGGTAAGATCCATCCAGCAGGATCATGTGGTTGCGCAGGACTCCCTCCTTCACCGCGCCAAGGCGCTCAATGGCTTTTTGTGAGCGCTCATTCCGCAAATCTGTTTTCAACTGGACACGGATGCAGCCCAGCGTCTCGAAGGCGTGACTCAACAACAAGTATTTACATTCGGTATTCACTACAGTGCGCTGGAATTCAGATCCATACCAGGTGCCGCCGATCTCCAGTCCGCGGTCGTGGGGAATGATATTGAGATAACGGGTCGCGCCTGCTACGCGTCCCGATGCGAGGTGGACAGCGACAAACGGCAGGTCGGTCCCTTTTTCAGCACGTGACAATATATCCCGCACCCAGTTCCGCATATCTTCCACCGAATTTATATCCCCGTAAAGCATAAATTGCCAGAAGGGCTGTCGGACGCCAATTTCCGCCAGGCCTGGGATATGTTCCTCGGTCATCGGTTCCAAACGGGCATAATTGCCGCTCAACACAACCGGCTTTACTTCCATGTAAGCCATTCAGCCTCTTGAGTATCCTGTGTGGGCAGATAGGGCATGGCGGGACCATCCATGCCGAGCAGCTCGCTCAATGCAGCGCGTATGGCAGTACGGTCATCCCACAAATGCTCGCGCCTGCCAAAGCACATGGATTGTTCATGCCCCTTCCCACATGCCAGGACAATATCACCCTCACGCGCCAGACTCAGTGCAAAGCGGATTGCTTCCCCGCGGTCGGGGACACGCCAGAACGTTTCGCCCTCGCGTCCCCCTCTAGACCTCGCGCCGGCTGCCATTTCCTCAAGAATCTCCGCCAGGGATTCGGTGCGCGGGTCTTCAGCGGTGAGCACAGTCAGGTCCGCAAGCTCTGCCGAGGTCTCCGCCATCATACGGCGCTTGGCTTTATCACGTAAACCCGCTGAGCCAAAGACTGCAATGACCCGACGTCTCCCTTCTGTCCCCTTGCCTTGATCGAGTATTTCTCTTGCGGCTTCCAATGACGACTTCAAAGCATTGGGTGTATGCGCAAAATCGACCACGGCAGTAAAGTTCTGACCCAAGCCGATGACTTCCATTCGGCCGGGAATCCCTTCGAGCGAGGCGATTCCCTGCGCGGCGACTTCAGGTGGGATGTTCAAACCATAGACTGTAGCAGTCAGTGCGGCGAGACAGTTCGAGATGTTATAGCGGCCAACCAGATTGCTTTCAACCTGCACATCGAAATTTTGGCCGTGCGCTTCGAAGCGGATCCCGGATGGATAATATTCGATGTTCGTCCCGCTCACATCGGCATATTCACCTATCCCATAATTGATCTTGTTGACCTTGACGAAGTCATTCAGGAAATTAAACGATTTGACATCATCCCTGTTGAGCACAGCCAGGCGCGGGTTTCCCTGTGGCTTCGGCTGTGTGATCTTAAGGCTCGAGAACAGCCTTGCCTTCGCAGCCCGATAATTTTCGAATGAACCGTGTTCGTCCATGTGCTCGTGAGTGATATTCGTGACCACGCCAATATCGAACTCACAGGCATCCACGCGGGATTGCGCCCAGCCATGCGAGGTCGTCTCCAGGACAACATGGGTCAAGCCGGCATCCACCATCTTCGCAAGGTAGCTCTGCACGTCATGCGCGTCGGGTGTTGTGACGTGAAACCCCGTGTCCAGCACTTCATCGCCGATCACCGCGTTGACTGTGGAAATCATCCCTGCCCTGAGCCCCGCGGCGAGCAGGATGCGATAGATCAGATTTGTCGTCGTTGTTTTGCCATCCGTGCCGGTCACGCCGATCACCGCCAGCTTGCGCGCGGGCCAGTCGTGGAACGCGGCCGCGATCCACGTCAGGGCGCGACGCGGATTTTCGAGTCGAATGTAGGGGACAGAGATCTCACCGATCTGCCTCTCCCCAACGATTGCCGCAGCGCCATTGTCAATCGCGTTCCCGATAAAGTCATGGCTATCCACATTCCCACCTTGCATGGCGAGGAAGAGATGACCGGGTTGTAGCGAGCGGCTGTCTATCGAAATTCCCGTGATCGGGATATCTGGAGTCACCTGCGAAAACGGCTGAGGCAGTTGAGCAAAAACGGTTTGAAGCGATTTTACAGAGTACCGCATAATTTAGTAAAGTTTAAATTCGAATCTCATCCTACAATTCATTTCAAAAGGTCTACTTAATTATGAGATGAGCGGTAGTGTGGACATTTACCGTGTAAATAAAAAAAGGGTTTCGGCGATTGTATCGCCAAAACCCTGCCTGATGCAAAATGATTATCTCAGGTTCTGACGCAAACCTTCGAGCCGGGCAGCAACCGAATTATCCAGAACCTTGTCGCCGACTTTGATTACCAGGCCTCCGAGGATGGACGGGTCGACGCGGAAGGCAACCTCTTTGGCACCCACTTTTGAGAGAACTTCCTGCCTGACCGTCGACTCCTCATCCTTGTTCAGAGGCAGGGCGCTCGTCACTTCAGCCGAGTTACCCTTGAAGCCAGCATTATCCAGGACCACGACTTTTCCAGATTTGACCCCGGAGAAGAACTCGTCGAGGAGAGCATGCTGCTTCTTTTCATCGAGCGCTTCACCTACGAGTTTATTCGCGGCGGCAATGGCAAGCGATGCGACCTGGCCTCGCAGATCACCCAGAATACGGTTGCGTTCCAATTCTGCCTCTGCCATGGCGGCATCCCGCGCCCTGGCTGCTTCCGCCTCCGCCGCAGCCTTGACATCCTGTCCTGCTACAGCCGCCCGTTCGGTAGCTTCACGGACGATCTGCGCTGCCTCCGCCTGGGCCTCAGAGCGGATCTTGTCCGCCTCCTTTTGCGCATCTGCGCGGGCTTCCGCGGCCACACGGGCATCTTCCAGTCCCTGTGCAATCTTCTGCTTACGGGTTTCCATCATATTCAGCATGGGCTTGTAGACCCAGGCGTTCAACGTCAGAAGGACAATGATGAACGCAAGAATCTGAACAACCAGCATTCCCAGATTAATACCAAGAGCTTCCATGGTTTGCTCCTATCTGTCCTACACAACTTTGAAGAGCATGAGGAACGCGATCACCAGACAGTAAATCGCGATCGCCTCGGAAAATGCAATGCCCAGGATCATGTTGGTCAGCAGGTTCCCATAGGTATCCGGGTTGCGAGCCATGCCGGTCAGCGCGCCCTGCACGCTCAAACCGATCCCCACGCCGGCGCCCGCGGCACCGATCATCGCCAAGCCTGCGCCCACGTAGCGCATCGCATCCAAAATGTTTCCTTCCATGTTTAAAGCCTCCTTAGGTTTTTCCTGTAATTTTCTATTTAGTGTACTTCCGCGTGTTCTTCGCCATGACCCTGAGTGGCTTGTGCCATAAATACCATGGTTAACATACCGAACACGAATGCCTGAATCAGGCCCACGAACAATTCGAACAACATCAGCATGGCCGGGAGGATGGTAATAAAGCCGAGCAGGCTCACTACAATCGCCACCAGCACTACACCTGCAAACATATTTCCGAATAGACGGAAGGTGAATGAGAGGATCTTGGAGAGCTCCGAGATGATCTCCAACAGGCCAACCAGGAAGTCCATAGCGCCGAAGAAAGGAACCTTGAACATCCGGCGCGTGTTGAAGAATTTACTCCAATAACCCCTCCCCTGCGCACGCACGCCGATGACCTGGGTCATAAAGACCGAAATCAAAGCCAGCGCCAGGGTGAAGTTCATATCCACGGAAAGGCCGCGGAAGAACCCTACCAGCAGTTCCTCGCCATGTTCGGCTGTATACCAATGCCAGGGACCAGCGCCGATCGGCACTGCATGATAGCCCTGGATTCCTTCCTCAGCATGGTGTAAAACTCCGATCGTCTCAAAGCCCGGGATGAGCCTGAGAAGGTTTGCAAACAGGACATAAACCAGGATAGTGGCGAACCATGGGAAGACCGACCGCACCCATTTCTGCCCGGCCGAGCCCTCGGTCAGGTTGTAGATCATTTCCAGGATGGCTTCCATGGCATTGCCAACACCGCTCGGCACCAGATCCGTCTGCTGGCTCTTCTTCAGCGAGCGGTTGGTGAAATACGCCAGGATGAGGATCATGATCAATGTCGCGATTAAGGTTGTCAGCGTATTGGTCAGGTACAGTGGACCCAAGCCCAGGAAGTTTGGAATGATTGGTTCAAGAAGGATTTTTTCTGGCGCAACCGAAATGAAGGGCTGTACTGGTACGAAGATCCCACCCACAACAAGTATCAAGATAGGACCTAAGATCATCAGTGCCAATACAACCCAGCGGCGCCAGTGTCTTTCTTTTGTTTGTGCCAAATCCGCCTCCTATGACGAAATTTCAGAGTCTTTTTCTGCTTTTTCCTTCAACCGTGCCAGCGTCCGGCGGGCTACAAACAGCATGACGAGCACCGATATGGGAATTCCAGCGAATAACAAAACCAGCGTAAACACCGGTTTTGTACCCAACATATTGTCCAGCCACAATCCACCGAAAACCGAAGCCAGAATGATGATCAACGTCAGACATCCCACCTGTCCAACCATCACAATCAGCAAGGTGTTGAGGATACCTCTGCCTTTTTCTTCGGATTGTGCCATGTTGCACGATTATAACTGACAGGCTGAGGGAATGTCAAATTGCAGCACTTGGATAACGTACATCCACTTACGATCTATCCAAGCCTCAGCCTGTTTCCGTTTTAGAAGAGATTCAACGCCGCCGCACCGGACCATGTGAACCATGGAGCAAATACCGTGCCGATCAGGATCACGCCAATGGTCAAGACTGCCAGAGCGATTGCATACGGACGGGTCAACGGGACGGGGTGATTCTCCTCGTCCCCTTCCGGCATGCGGTACAGGTACACGTACTTCATCGCATTCAGATAATAGTAAACACCAACGATCGATGTGATGATCCCGATGATGACCAGCCAGACATAACCGGTCTGAATACCTGCTGAAAAGACCAACACCTTTGCCACAAACCCGCCGAATGGAGGCATGCCTGCCAGTGAGAGGAATGCAGCGAGCATCATTAAAGCCAGGGCCGGGTTGCGGCGGCTCATGCCGGAATAATCCTTGAGGTCCTCGAGCCCGGTCACGCGGCTGAACGCCATGATGACGCCGAAGGCAAGCAGGTTCGTTGCTATGTAGGCAGCCAGGTAGAAGATCACGCTGGCCGCGCCCAATTGTGTCAATGCCACGACGCCGATCATTGCATATCCAGCATGTGCCACTGATGAATAGGCGACCAGGCGTTTGATGTTGGTCTGCGGCAGAGCCAGCAGGTTTCCGACGATCATGGTGATGGCAGCCAGGATCGCTAAAGCGAGCGCCCAGGAAGGTACGAGTCGATCGAGTCCGAGCTCCTCCAGGTTGATGTCTGGAAAAGCTACAAAGAACAGGCGCAAAAGTACGGCAAATCCTGCCGCCTTGGAGGCTGTGGATAGAAATCCAGCTACGGGGGTCGGACCGCCTTCATACACATCCGGCGCCCAAAAATGGAGTGGAACGATGGATACTTTGAACCCCAGACCGATGAGGATCAGAGCCAGCACACCCAATGCTCCAGCAATCGTCACGCCTCCGGTCTGCAGCATATTTCCCAGCTCGTAGATGTTACTTGTCCCGCTAAAGCCGAAGACCAGGCTGAAACCGTAGAGCATGACCGCTGAAGTCAATGCCCCGAAGAGCAGATACTTGAAGCCGGCTTCCGTGGACTTTGCATCGGCCAGCATAAAACCCGAAAGTACATACAAAGGAATGGAGGTCGTCTCGATCGCCAGGTAAAGCATGACCAGATCGGCTGAAGCGGCCATCAGGTTCATACCCAGAAGCGAGGCAAGGAGCAGCAGATATGCTTCGCCTCGATGCCCGAGCTTATCGTTATCGATGAACAGCAGTGCAGTCGCTGCACCTGCGAACATGAAGAGAATTTTGAAGAAGAAACCCAGCCAGTCGAAACGGATCATCCCGCCGAGGGTAGAGACCGGTTCTCCAGGTCGGCCGAAGAGCAGGCTGATGACAATCGCTGCCAGTAAACCGCCAGCAGTGAGCCAGCCTACATTTCGGCGTTTCTCCTCCTTCCAAAACGGCTCAACGATCAACACAAGCATACCGAGAATCAGGATCAGGATTTCCGGGAGGATGGATGCGAACATCGTCGAAGAAAACATTATGCACCTCCCAACAGGCTAAGGATGTAGTCCACACCGGTCTGGACCATCGGGACCATCATTCTGGGGAACAAACCTATGCCAACCATGAACAGGCACAGGGTGGTTATGGCAACCTTATCCAATACCGTAACATCGGTGAGATGTCCCTCGAATTTCTGCGGCAGATCGCCGAAAAAGACCTGACGGATATTGCGCATGATATACGCGGCAGTGATGACGATCGAGATGCTGGCGATCACCGCTACGAGCCACTGCTCATTCCACACGCCCAGAAAGATCGGGAACTCAGCTATGAAGCCTGAAAAGAGCGGCATGCCCATCGAGACGAGACCACCGATGATAAAGCCAACGGTCGCAAACGGCATGATCTTGCTCATCCCCCCCAGTTCCGGGATCTGACGCGTGTGGGCACGATCATAGATCATGCCGACCACCGCAAAGAAAAGAGCCGTCATAACACCGTGAGAGAACATCTGCAGCCCTGAGCCGAGCAGTCCCTGGCGGTTGAGGGTTGAGAATCCAAGCATTACCAGGCCCATATGCGAGACGGAGGAAAAACCAACCATATATTTGAAATCCATTTGCACGTAGGCGATATAAGCGCCATATACAACAGCCACGGCGGCCATGATCATGATCAGCCAGTCCCAGGATTCGGCGCCATCAGGCAGCAGCATAATTCCTACACGCAAGGCAGCGAATGCCCCGAGTTTCATCAGTACACCTGCGTGGAACATGGACACCGCAGTCGGCGCGGCAACGTGCCCATCCGGGGACCAGTTGTGGAAAGGCCAGATACCGCCGAGAACTGCAAAACCGAGGAAGACCGGCAGGAACCAGATATGCTGGAAAGATTGCGAGAACCCTGCCTGCTCCATCTGGAGCATGTCAAAGGAAAGCAGACCTGTATTTTGATACTGCATCCAGTACATGACCAGTACACCGACCAGCGAGACCACCGATCCAACGAACAGGTACAGGGTCAGCTTCATGGCGGCATACTCGCGAGTGACCACCCAGCCCCAAATGGCGATCAGCAGGTACATGGGGAAGACAGCGATTTCGTAGAAAAAGAACAACATGAACAGGTCCAGCGAGACGAAGACACCGAACACACCCCATGCAAGGATGAACAGGAAGGCAAAGAACTCACGCGGACGGTCCTGGATGCCCGCCATCACATGAGGATGGTCATCGCCCCAGGAAATAAGCACACCGGTGAACATGACCACACCCGTCAACAGGATCAGCGGTGTGCTCATGCCGTCCACGCCGAAGTAAAGGCTGATGCCAAGCACAGGGAGCCAATCGTACTTTTCAATGAATTGATAGCCCCCAGCCGCCTGGTCGTAGCTCAGGTATACCCAAAACGACAGGATCAGGGCGAATGTCGCTGCGGCAAGCGCAACCGCCCGGGTTTCATTCTTCCTTTGTGCGGGCATGAGCAGGATAAGCACTGCCGCGACCATCGGTGTAAACGTGATGACACTCAGGACAGGAAAATTCATCATCCACCTCTTAGAACAGCATGACCACGGCTTTGTTGATCACGTCAAGGATCCATGCCGGGTAGATGCCAATCCACAGAATCAAAACCATCAACGGCGCCATGATCAGGACTTCGCGCGTATTGATCTCAGTCAGTTTATGTTCACCATGTGCCCAATGCTCATTCAGAGGTCCATGCAGCACTTTCTTGATGCCTTTCAGGATGTAGGCGCCTGTGAAGAGCAGGCCCAGCATGGAGATAACCGTGTAGGCAGTCAATATCGGATAGGTGCCCCGAACGACCAGGAATTCGGAGATAAATCCGTTGAGGCCAGGCAGCCCCAGGGAGGCCATGCTGGTGAAGATCAGGATGCCGCCATAGACCGGCACGAGCGGGAACAATCCACCAAACTTTTCGAGGTCGCGGGTATGTGTCCGCTCATAGATGACACCGACCAGGAAGAACATGCCAGCCGCCGACAAGCCATGATTGAACATCTGGAGGATGGCTCCATTCAAAGCGAGGGTTGCATCCTGTGTCCCGGCTGCGACGGCTGCCGCGGCGATGCCGAGCACAACAAAGCCCATGTGGTTCACAGACGAGTAGGCAACCAGACGTTTGAAGTCTGTCTGGGCGTAAGAAGCGAGTGCTCCAAAGACGATGGCCGCGGTTGCCAGGAAAGCTAGAGCGCCGGCGAAATATCTCGCCTCGCCAGGATACAGCGGAAGGATTAATCTCAGGAAGCCGTATGCGCCGAGCTTCAACAGGACGCCTGCCAGGATCATCGAGCCGGCTGTCGGCGCCTCGGTATGCGCATCGGGAAGCCAGGTGTGGAAAGGCCACAATGGAACCTTTACAGCGAAGGCGATCACGAATGCCCAGAAGGCGATCGTCTTGACCGTCGATACGGACATGCCAAGCAGCATCGTATCCGCTTCGAGGGAGCCCCAGTGCTGATATAACGCGGGCAGGTCATAGGTCCCGAACAGAACGCCGATCAACTGGACCGCGAGCAAAAGCCCGAGCGATCCACCCATGGTATAGATCATGAACTTGAGTGAAGCATAGTTCCGATTGGCGCTCCCCCATTGGTTGATGAGAAAGTACATCGGCACGAGGCCCACTTCCCAGAAGACGAAGAAGACCAACAGGTCGAGCGACATGAAGACGCCGAGCATGCCAGTCTCTAGGAAGAGGAACAGCATCATGTAGGCTTTGACCCTGTCATTGATGCCGAACGAGGCCAGGATGGCAAGCGGTGTGAGCAGCGTGGTCAGCAGGACCATCGTGAGCGAGAGTCCATCCACGCCGAGATGGAGGGAAGAGCCGATTGCTTCGTACCACGGGTAATTTTCCTGGAACTGGAAACCGGGCACGAAAGATTCGAAGTTGAACCAGAGCACGAGTGACAGCCCCAGGACGATCAGGCTGGCACCGAAAGCAAACCAGCGGATGAGTTTGTTCTCTCCGTTGGGCAGGAACAATACGAGGACTGCTGCCACCGCAGGGATGAACAGGATGAGGGAAAGGAGATGTTCTGTAATGAAATTCATCATGTACTCCTAGGCCAGCAGGAAGAAATACAACGCTGCACCGACGACAATGAATGCCACCAGTGCGAACATGAGATATTGCTGGACCCGCCCGGTCTGGATGGCGCGCAGTTTACCGCCAAACCAGTATGTGACATCTGCAGAGCCATCTCCAATGAGGCGGTTGATGATTGGCAGGTCAAAGTAATTGCGGATGCCAGATCCGATCTTGTCTGTGGCAGGTCCGAACAGGTGCAGGATCCCGTCGATGACCTTCTGGTCCATGAACTTGTAGACAACATTCTCTGCGAACCAGTAGGACGGCTTGACGAACAGGTAATCATAGGCTTCATCAAAATAATATTTGTTTTTGAGAAGCGGGATCTGCAGCTTGTCTTCAGCAGGTGAGTTGACATTGCGGTAGACAAAATAGCCCAGCGTGAGTCCGCCGAGTGTCACGATGAGCGAAGTAAGCAGGGGGATTCGGTTGAATTCCACGGCTTCCGGATGTTCCGCTAGTGTTCCCCCCACGAACTCGTGGATCCAGTTCGGGGCGAGCCCGCCGAGGATTGGGAACTCCTCAGGGATGCCGACGAAGCCGTAGGTCAGAGCGAAGAACGCCAGGATGACCAGCGGCGCGGTCATCGTCCAGGGAGTTTCGTGGGCGTGTTCTGCTTCCTGCGTGCGAGGCTTGCCGAAGAAAGTCAGCGTGATCTGACGCATGGTGTAGAACGCGGTCAGGAACGCCGCGATCGCCAGGGTGATGAAAATGACGGTGTGCTCATGAGCCCAGGCATCCGCCAGGATCTCATCCTTCGACCAGAAGCCGGCAGTGATGATCGGAAAACCGGAGAGGGCAAACCCACCGATCAGGAAGGTCCAGAACGTGATGGGCATCCTCCTGCGCAAGCCACCCATGTTGAACATATCCTGCGGGTCTACTGTGTGGTTGCCCGTATGCAGCACACCGTGTTCCATGCCGTGGATCACGGAGCCGGACCCCAGGAAGAGCAAAGCCTTGAAGAAGGCATGAGTGATCAAATGGAAGACCGCAGCCACATATGCGCCGATGCCCAGCGCAGCGATCATGAAGCCAAGCTGTGAGATCGTGGAATAAGCCAGCACACGTTTGATGTCGTTTTGCGCCACGGCGATCGTCGAAGCGAAGATGGCAGTGAATGTTCCGATGAAGGCTACGATGCTCATCGTCTGCGCATCCAGGCTGATGAGTGGGAACATACGGGCAACGGCATACACACCGGCCGAGACCATCGTCGCCGCATGGATCATCGCGCTGACGGGGGTGGGACCTTCCATGGCGTCCGGCAGCCAGACGTGGAGTGGGAACTGCGCAGATTTACCGACAGTCCCAATGAAGAGCAGCAGACCGATCAAGCCTGCGGCCGAAAAGCCGAGGAAGCCGCTCGGAACTGAGCCCAGTGTATGCAAAGTTTCTTCGTTGAAGATCTCACGGAAGGTCAACGTTCCCGTCGCGAAATAAAGATAGGCAATACCTAGTAGCATGAACACGTCGCCGATGCGGGTGGTCATAAATGCCTTGACGGCCGCATCCCGAGCGGACGGCTTTGCATACCAAAAGCCGATGAGCAGGTAGGAGCACAAACCCATGATCTCCCAACCCACAAACATGGTGAGCAGGTTGTCGGATACCACCAGCAGATACATCCCAAAGGCGAACAGACCAATGAACGCGAAGAAACGGGAATACATCGGCTCTACGGACGGGATAACGTGCTTGTGTCCGTGCTCTTCGACGGTCGCGCCGTGAGGCGGAAGACCCTTGTGGTCATGTTTGCCTTTGGGCCGACCGTAGTTATGGTAGCCCACACTGTAGATGAAGATCATCAGGACTGTCCATGCCACGAAGAACAGGACCGCTGCTGAAAGCGGGTCGATCAGCACGCCGATCTCGAACCAGGTATCGCCGGTCGGCAGCCAGGGGATGGAGGCTTCGAAGGGATGTTCACCCAGGTGTTCCACACTCAGAGCCTGCACAAAAACGACCATGCTCAGAAGCCACGAAAGGAATGCCGCGCCGACCGCGATCGAATGGCTCAATGCCTTGCTTCGATTCGTGAACAGCACGATCAGGAAAAATGCCAGGACTGGAGGGAGAGGGATCAGCCAGATGAGTGTTGTTGTTTGCATAGTTTCCTTACCACTTCAACATGTCGATTTCATCCGCCACAACCGTGTTGCGGCGGCGATATACAGAGATCACCAGCGCCAGACCCACAGCCACTTCAGCTGCGGCGACTGCAAAGACAATGATCGCGAACACCTGCCCGGCCATGTTCATGACATTTCCATATCGCCAGAAGGCAGCCAGGTTGATGTTCACAGCGTTCAACATCAATTCAATGCCGAGCAGGATCGCGACCGCGTTCCTGCGTGAAAGCACACCAAACAAGCCGATGCTGAAAAGTGCAGCAGCAAAAATGAGATACCAGGAAAGTGGGACCATGTACACCTCTCCTTATTTCCGGTTGAAGGCGACGTAGACCGCGCCCACCAGGGCTGCAACCAAAAGCACCGATGCAACTTCGAACGGCAGGACGTAAGCATCGGGCGAGACCAGCTCATCCCCCAACTCAGCGATCGCGTCGAACCCCGCCGGATAGACCGACGCAGTCGTTGACATACCGCTCCAGGTCTGGAGAAGGAAGAACAGCCCGACGAACGTGAACACGGATAACAATGCACCCACCCACCAGTTCTTATTCACCTGTGGACCCCGGTCGCGCAGGTCCTTACGCGTGAGCATGACCGCAAAGATGAAGAGGATGGCGATTGCCCCGATATACACAACCACCTGGACCACCGCCAGGAAGCTGGCATTCAGCAGAGCATACGCCACTGCAACACCGAACAAAGTTGACACAAGCCATAATGCGGCATGGACGAGGTTACGTGTCGTCACGACCATAACGCCTGAGCCCAGTGTGAAAAAAGCCACGAGGAGGAAGATGATTTGTTCTCCAGTCATGAATTGCTCCGTTTAGTGATGAGATGCCTCAACAACAACCTCAGCTTTCGAGGTTCCTTCCACCCGCTCGCGCTCTCTGCGGCTGGCCGAGCGGGCAATCTCGACCGCAATCCAGGCAATGAGGATGTTCGACAGGAACATGCCGCCAACATACACCCAGGTCGAAGCCTCCGCCAGCAGCGCGTTCATCAGCGCGGTCACCATGAGCAGAGTAAAGGACAGCGGCGTCAGGAACTTCCAGTTGAATGCCAGCATGTGGTCGATGCGGATGCGCAGCAATGTATATTTGACCCACATGATGATCCAGTAGCCAACGAATGCCTTGAAGAGGATCACTGCGATCGCCAGGAAGGAACTGACCTGCTCCAGGCCGAAGAAGCGATAGCCGCCAAAGAACAGGATTGCCCAGAAGCCTCCGAACGTGAAGGCATGCAGAAGTTCCCCTGCATAGAACATACCGAACTTCATACCTGAATACTCGATGTTGTAGCCGGAGACCAGTTCCGATTCGCCTTCTGCCATATCGAAGGGAGCGCGTCCGAGTTCGGCAATGGCAGCAATCAGGAAGATTAAAGCTGCGAGAGGAGCCAGGAATACATACCAGATATCCTGGTTTTCGGTGATTACGCCCATTCCCATCGATTCTGCGAAAATTGTGGGGATCAGCAGCATGGTCAGCATTGGGATCTCGAAAGAGACCATCACCGCCACCTGACGGAAGGCGCCGATAAGAGCGAACTTGTTGTTCGATGACCAGCCCGCCATGATAATGGAAAGCGTGCCGATCGCGCCGGCGGCGATGATGTACAGCGCGCCGATATTCAAGTCCACACCGAGGATGGTGGGAGCCAGCGGCACCACCGCCCACAGGATCAGCACGGACATCATGGAGAGCATGGGTGCAATATTGTAGATGACCTTATCTGCACCGTCTGGAGTTGTGTCTTCCTTAATGATCAACTTAATGATGTCGGCAAACGGCTGGATCAAGCCGAACGGTCCCACGCGGTTCGGGCCAATGCGGTCCTGGAAGCGCGAGACGACCTTCCGTTCCACCCAGACGAGAAAAATATCGAGCAGCATCAGCAGGCTGATGAGGAACAGGACGCCGAGAAAGCCGATCAGGATCAGTGCAGCAGTCTCGGACATTCCCCAGCCTGTGAAGACGGCCAGCAACCCATCTGCGACTACTTTGAGGGGATCTTGCAAAAAACTCATAAGCTTCTCCTCTCCCTCATCCTCAACCCTTCTCCCGAAGGAAAGGGTGTCCTCTCTCCCTTGGGGAGAAGGCAAAGGCGAGGGTGATTTACAAACAAAAGGCTGAAAGGATTAATCCATTCAGCCTCATTTCTTCATTAAAACTGATTTTTACGCCCACTCCAGCATTCCCTTGCGCCATGTATACACAAGACCTGCGATGAGGATCAGGATGAAAATAATGCCTTCGATCACGGCGAACAGGCCGAGCTCTCCCAGCCGTACAGCCCAGGGGAACAGGAAAACCGTTTCGACATCGAACACCAGGAACACCAGGGCAAAGATATAATACTGAGCTTTGAACTGCACCCAGCTTTCCCCAACTGTTTCGATTCCGCACTCGTAGGTTGTCTGTTTAATGGGATTGGGCTTTTTGGGTCCGAGGATCCAGGCTGCCGCGATCGCGCCAACCGGGATAATCAACCCAACAATAAAGAACAAAGCGACATAGATCCACTGACTCATAGAGGCTCCATCCAGAATATTTTCCAGGCGGCAAGATTGTACCATGAAGAACAAATGAAGGTATTGAAAGCATGTCAATTTTTTGGGTGATATTCATCCTATTTTACGCTTTTCTGCCAAATCTCTTCAGCAGAAGTTTTGCCAGATCGCTAAAAAATGGAAAACTCAACGCAGCGCCGATCATACTGCCGATCATTCCAGTCACACGCGCCAAATTTGCCGATAAGCCGAGGAAATTGGCCGCCTCGATCTCGACGATCTGAGCCGATACCGTGGTGCGGCTTTCCTCGCCGCTCACTTTATCCACGAATCGGAGATAGAGCCAGACCGTACCCCGATAAACCCCTACCTCGTCTGGACGGATGCTCCAGTAAAAGACCGCGCTCTGTCCCTGTGAGATGGGAGCGCTGATCAGCTCACTGGGACGGACTTCCGCACCGGCGATATCGAAGCGAGCCTCAGCGATAACATGATGCGTGTCGTACAGATTCGGGAACTCGATCACTTCCCCGCTGACAACATTCCCCTCGATCTCTGCGGTGGGAATGATATTCCCCAGGTCGTCCACTTCCAGCACCAGGCGGATGACATCCGAATCCCCAGCTCGGATCTTGGGCGGGTATTCCAGGGTTAGATAACGCCGTTCAGGCATGGCTGGCTGGGCTGTGACAGCAACCACGGTTGGATTGACACCTGGCAGAGGAGTGGTAGGTTCAGCAGCTCCTCCCTCCGGTGCGGCTCCCGTACCACCACATGCGAGAATCGCCAGAGTTAATACCATCACTGCCAGGAGCAGCTGGAGCTTGATTCGGGGAGAAAAAATCACATGATTCACAAAATGGGAAACAACTGAGGAAGCAATGCGCTGGGTGACGGAACTGTATCGAAGCGGAACGATGCAGGGGTTGGAAGCTGAAGGTCCGCCGGAGGGATCGGCTGGACGCGCGTCTCGCGGCGGGCCGGCCACAATCCCCAGAGCAAGATCGAAAGCGAGACTGCCAGGATCAACAATCCAAGCAGGATCCTCATCCTGCGCGTCATGCGGTTAAACCTTCAGGCACCTCCAGGTTGCCCTCCACCAGACCGGCGAAGTGCTCACGGATGCGGGCCTCCACGTCCTCGGAAAAAACGGTGGAACTCTTTTGTGAAAGGATGCCGCGTACACGCGTCATCGCACGCGTCTGGATATCGGGCGCGCCCTTCTTCTGCCACTGGGTGCGGGTGTCACGGTCCGAGAGCTTTGTCAGGATGGCAGCGGTCTTCATCCGTTTGATCGTGTGCGGCTCGACGATGAACGAACCACCGGGCCCGATCTTCCTGATGACATCCAGCGCCAGATTCTCCTCGCTGAACTCCAGGCCGCGCTTGATCCGCTTGAGCATGATGGCGATCTCATCATCGATGACTGCCTTTGCAAAATCGAATGTCTTCAATGCCTCGATCAAGCCGCCCATATTGAACATATCCATGCCTGCCAGCAAGCCAGCGGTGGTAGACATGCCTGTCTCGTAACCGGATTGCGCGTCGTTGAGCTTGGAATTGGTCAGGCCCACGTAGCCGCCGCACGGGACATTATAGAAATGCGCCATCTGCGCGTGCGCCATGTGCAGGATGCCGCACTCGATGCCCCCGGACGCGTAGGCGCCTGTACGCATATCTGCAACTGTCGGTAGCGTGGCATAGATCAATTGTGTACCTTCGCGCACCATTTGCATGAGCATCGCGGCTGCCAGGAACTCGGCATTCCCTTGCGCGAGCGTACCAGCCAGCGACATGGGTGAGGTCAGCCCGGCGTTCGGAACGATCGTGGGATAAACAGGCAGCCCCTTCTCGACGAAGAACATGACCGCCTCCGTGGACAGGTTGTCCATCGTCAGCGGCGACACGACCGGACAATAGTGATGCGTCAGGAAGGGATGCTCGTGATAGGCCTCTTCACTCCCGGCGACCAGATATACCAGCTCAAGGATCTGTTTCGCATCCGGCAGATCCTTTGATGTGATGCGGATAGGCTTGACACAATACTTCATGGCCGGATACAGGCGCCAAAGAGTGAACTGTTCCATCGGCGCGTCGTCGGCCAGGACGGAGACCGAGAACATGTCATAACCTGGCAGCTCGTTGATCAGGTGGGCAATGCGCGCAATATCGTCGGAGCGGGAGCGCCTCTCCTCGCCGGTGACGGGGTCAATGATGTCTGGAGCGGAACTGCCCGTCACGATGACTGGGCTGTCGTCGGGAATTGTTTTGTCGAATTTGGGATCGCGGGCATGAAAGGTGAACGTGGGCGGCATCATCTGGCGATACTTCTCGACCACAGCGCGCGGGAACTTTACCATATTCGTTTCCGAATCGACCGCGCATCCATGCTTCGCGAAAAGTACACGGGCCGGCTCGTATCGCACCTTCAGGCCAACGTTTTCCAGGATCTCAAGCGAAGCCTCATGAACCCGCTCCACCTGTTCCTGCGTAAGTAACTCTGCAAATGACATGGGATATTCTCCTCTGGGCAGTTGCGTAAGCGCAAATCTTGTTTGACTTTACTTTTCTCACAACCTTTGCATACACAACCTAAAATTGAAGAAAAACAATGAACAGGAGATTGCTTCGTCGGGATTTCGACTCAAGGCGTCTCAACCCTTCCTCGCAATGACATAATTATCTTCAAATGATCTTTCTTTTGGTCCTTACGTGTGGATGCTGAATTTCATCCTTTTTCTTTTTTCTTGGAAAGTGAATATCTCGCAGGAACTTTTCCTGTGTACGCTTGCCGCGTTTGGCAACCTGCTCGGGGATGGAAAGAATCCGTTCGATGATCTCAAACTGGTCGTTCCTGAATCTCCATATTTCCACTTTGAGGCTTTGGGCCAGCTCCATGATCCGCTCTACGGGGAACATCTCCAGGCCGGCGCGTGTCACCTTGAGGGTGGCTGCGGCTGTGGCGAAGCGCGCACACGATTCGAGATTCCAGTCCTTCAAATATCCGTAGATAAACCCGGCTGAAAATGTGGCGCCTGCGCCGCAGGCATCCACAGCTTTGACGCGCGGCGCAAAGACCCGCACGATCTGCTCTCCCTCCGCTACCAGACAGCCGCCTCTGGCAAGCGTGATAATGGCCGTATGAATGCCGGATTTCAGCAGCTTTCTCGCTGTCCCCAGCAGTGCCTGTTTCCCGCCCAGCTGCGCGGCATCCGTCACTGCCTGACAGATCGTAGCGCGCTCGGCGAATTTTTTCAGCACCTCCGCCTTTTTATGTCCGTGCTCGATGTTCACGAAGACAGGCACGTTCAATCGTTTCGCCTCATCCATCGCTCGCAGGATGTGGTCGCCGTCGTACCAATCGGCATACATGATTTTCGCACCCTGCAGAAGAGAGAGGTCGGCTGTGTCGAGGGTCTTCAGGATCTGCGGAGTACGCTGCCAGAAATACGTACGCGCGCCCTTCCTGTCGGAAACGTTCACTTCAATCGGAGTCTTGTATTCCTTCGTGAAACGCACTTCACCCTGGACATCCCAATCCTTCAACTGTTTTGCAAGCGCATGCCCGCGCAGGTCATCCCCCAGCGCGGTACCGATCATTCCTGTGGGGATATCCCATTGGCGCAGCAAACAAGCCACAATCGCGGCGTCGTCGAAGACAAAGTCATTGACTTCCTTGACGATTGCACCCGTATTCCGTCTGGGCATTCTCTCGAGCACCATAATGGACACAGGCGTTAACATCCCAAAACCGACATATTCAGGAGAGGAACCTTTTTTTGCCATATCGATAAATTTCAGGGCGTCATGCTCGCGATCGCGAATGCCTTTCTTAAGCTTTTAGTTTTTCACCTTTTGGATCGTACAAAACTGACGACGTTACCTCAGCCATATACCGTCCTCCGATCAATTCCACTTCCACGCGCGTACCGGCTTTCGCCAGCTCCAGCGGCAAATACACATACAAAATATTTTTCTTAATTGTATACCCATAACCGCCGCTGCGCACACGTGCCAGAACTTTGCCATCGTGGTACACAGCTTCACCACCGTAGATCTGCGTATACCCCTCCCCATCCAAAACGAGTGTGCAGAGTTTCTTCGCAAACCCATTTTTCTTTTTTTCGATCAGCGCGTCCCTGCCCATGAAATCCCCTTTGTCCAGATGCACGCAAAATCCCAGGCCGGCTTCGTAGGGCGTCTCGAGCGGGGTCACGTCTGTTGTGTAATAGCGATAACCCTTTTCAAGACGAAGCGAATCCAGCACTTTATACCCGCCCACTTCCATGTCAAATTCCTGGCCGGCTTCGAACAGGATGTCCCAGACCATCGGGGCGCGAGGGTTGGGGATGTACAATTCCCAGCCCAGTTCTCCTACATAGCTGACTCGCTGCGCACGGACGGAGACTCCGTTGATCTGGATGGTCCTGGATGTGAGATATGGAAACGCCTCATTCGTGACGTCATCCGGCGTGGCCTTCGAGAGAACGTCCCGCGCTCGCGGCCCCCATAACGCAAGGCAGGCGTAATCCTGTGTAATGTCGCGGAAAGTGACCTGCTCCTCAGGCTGCATTTTCATCTGCAGCCAGGCCAGGTCATTGCCGATGAACCCCGAACCGGTGATGACCCAAAATACGTCCTCTGCGATACGCGTCACGGTAACATCCGCTTCAACGCCGCCGCGGGTGTTCAGGAATTGAGTATAGGTCGCGCTCCCAACCGGCTTGTCCATATTGGAATCAGTCACACGCTGAAGCAGAGCCAGCGCGTCGGGACCGCGGACTTCGATCTTGCCGAATGAAGTCAGGTCATAAAGTGTGACGCGCTCACGGGTGGCGCAGTGCTCCTCCCCAACGCGGTCGAAGTATGGAGGCCTGGTCCAGCCCCAGCTGCGCTGGTCGGCGCCTGCCCGCCGCCACGACTTCTTTTTATCAAAATACAGGACGCGCTCCCAGCCGAATTTTTCACCGAAGACCGCGCCCAACTCCTGCAGGCGGTAATGCAGCGGGCTGATTCGATGCGGACGCGCCCATTCATTCTCATCGTTCGGGAAGCGCATGGCGTAATAATATTTCACGCCCTCGCGCGTTCGCTCGGCGGCATATTCAGGGTTTGAATAATAATTTCCGAAACGGGTGGCGCGATAGACATTGACGTCCTGCGGCGCTTCGCCTTCGGTGATCCATTCTGCCATCAATTTGCCCATGCCGCCTGCGCCGCCATACCCGTTCAGCGACATGCCGGCTGCCATCCACAGGCCGCGCGCGCCGGCCACAGGTCCGAGCATGGGCTGGCAGTCGGGTGTGTACGCGCCAGGGTGACAGGTGATGTTGATGATTCCCGCGTCCTTCAAGAACGGGATGCGGCGGATCGCGCCCTCCAGCAGCATCTCGAAGCGACCATAGTCCGCGGGCAATGTGGCGTTGCCGTGTTCCCAGGGTACGCCGTCGATCCAGCGTGCCAGGGGATTGGGCTCGTAGCCTCCGATGACAAGACCGCCCTGCTCCTCGCGCATGTAGACCAGATTGTCCGGGTCACGCAGGCAGGGCGTGTTCTTTGGGAATTCATGCCCTGTCACTGCCTTGATCGCGATATGCTGATGATCGACCGGCGTGGTAGGCAAATAGACTCCGACCATTGCGGCGATGCGCGGCGCCCACATTCCCGCGGCATTCACGACGATGTTTGTTTTGATCGAACCCTTATCCGTAATGACTTTCTGAATTTCACCCCTGGGTGAGAGTTCCAACCCGCTGACGCGCGTATGCGTATTGACCTCCACACCCATTTCGCGGAGGATGCGCGCCATGGATGTAGTTGTGTCGTATGGCGAGAGATGTCCATCGCGCGGCAGGTAGATCGCGCCGTACAAATCCCTGTCGCTGATCTGCGGCATGACCTTAAGCGCTTCGGATGGCGAGATGATCTCCACATCCATGCCGATCGCCTTCGCCCGGCTGACACTTCTCTCCAGTTCCTTGAGCTGTTCCCGGCTCGAAGCGACTCGCAAACTACCGACATGGTTGAACAAACCCAGTCCACTGTATAACTCGATCGAATATTTCCGGAACTGCATCATGGTCCTGGATGTGGCAAACTGCGTCACCACACCCGCAGCATGAGAGGATTCCCCGCTGGCAATCTCACCCTTTTCAAGTAATACGATATCTTTCTTTCCCAGCTTCGAAAGATGATATGCAATGTTCACTCCGTAGATTCCCCCGCCAATAATTACAATTTCTGCCTGATCTTTCATTCAGTCACCCGGGTCCTCCGTTGGTTGAGTAGGCGGCGCTCGTCCGCCGTATCGAAACCAACAGGTTGCATGTAAATATTATATTTCTTGAAAGAGTGGTGGTTTCGGTACGTCCTGTCAGGAGCATGCGGGACTACTCAACCACCGTGTTTACTCAGCTACTACTCTTGCACATCCCTCAACCATCCCTCGAACTCTTTCGAATCCATCTTCTCCACAGCCCGGCCCCAGCGCTCGACTGCCCAGCCCGAGAAGTCAAATTCGATGGTGGAGATCTTTGCCTGAATCGCTGCCCACAGTCCCCAGCCTACATCGGACATGATCATGTTCAGCTTCATACGCGCGATCTTATCTTGTATTGCCTCGCCGAAATACGCCGCGCAGACCTCTTCGATCTGTGTGTTATCGAACTGCATTTCCTGGCAGGTGTTGCCCAGTTCAAAGGTGGGATCGTTATTGCCGCTGTATTCGTAATCGATCAGCCACAATTTCTTTCCATCGTCCATGTAGTTTTCTGCGAGCAAATCATTATTGCATGGCACAGTTCCCAGCGGTTTTACGGACATCGCCTGCTCAATGGTTGCAACAGTCGGCATCCGCTCCAGATACCCGTCCGGGATGGTGATCTCGCGTTCATCGCAAATTTGCAGATAATATTCCGTCAGGCGGAACATATTGAAGTCCGTCAGGAAACGAGGACCGGCATGCAGCTTTTTGATTGACTGTGCCATGCGCGTCGGCATCCCAGCTTGATTCAATAAATCCTTGGACATGGTTTTCCCAGCCAGGAACTCTAGCACCATTACGCAATAGTCCGGGAGATAATAGAGAACTTTCGGTCCCACGCCAGCCTCGTGCGCAGCTTTGGAATTGTAATGTTCATTTTCGCGGTTGACCGCCAGCAGCTCCGTGCCTGCACCCGGGACGCGGACGAAATATGGGGCGCCGTCCACCTCCACTCTAAAGTTGGAATTGGTCAAGCCACCGGAGAGAGATGTGATCGAAATCTTCTTGTTTTCCCAGGCCGGGATTTTTAACGCAACTTCATCGATCACAGTCATACCATTAACCTCGTCTGGAAAAAGAGGAACAGTAATTGCGCAGGCAGATATTCACCTATTTAACTGCACAGCTACTATGAAAGCTATCTGTCTACTTTTCAGCGCCGTCCAGGATCAACACGGCTTCCTTCGAGCAGGTGACCTGGTCCATATCGCCGATTTTAGGAAGGTCGAGAAATGGATTGTTGAACGTGTCCATATTGAAACGGGTATTGCCGATCATAATCTGGATACGGACGACAGAGCCCAGGAAGGTAATGTTCTCGATGCGGCAATCCAGTACGTTTGCCTTCTTTTGTTCGGATGCAAAACTGAAGCGCTCAGGACGAATGGCAATGCGGACCTTATCGCCCCTTTTCAAGCCGTCCATTGTCTCAGCAGAGACAAATTGTACGTCGTCCACGCTGAGAAGTCCCTGAGCGGGATCGCTGATTTCCGCGGTCGCAGTGTTCAACGAGCCGACAAAGTTCGCCACGAACTCGGTCTCGGGGAAATTGTAGATTTGGAAAGGAGTTCCCACCTGCTCAATCCTGCCTGTGTTCATCACAACAATGCGGTCGGAAAGCGACAATGCCTCTTCCTGATCGTGGGTTACATAGATCGTTGTAATGCCAAGCCGTTGTTGAATACTGCGGATCTCAGCCCGCAGGGAAACACGGATTTTTGCATCCAGCGCCGAAAGAGGTTCATCAAGCAGGAGGACCTGGGGACGGATCGCAAGCGCACGCGCCAGGGCGACACGCTGCTGCTGTCCACCTGAAAGCTGATAGGGATAACTATCACCCCGGTCTTCAAGATGGATGAGAGTCAGCATTTCCTTTACGCGGTCTTCGATCTCAGCCTTGGAGTGACCCCGCACCTTCATACCGAATCCCACATTTTTGGCGACAGTCATATTTGGGAACAGGGCATAGCTCTGAAAGACCATCCCGATGTTGCGCTCGTTGGGCTTGGCATAGGTGACGTCTTTTCCAGCCAGCCAGATGGAACCCGAGCTGGGCTGCTCGAAACCCGCCACCATTCGCAGCGTGGTCGTCTTCCCACACCCGGAGGGGCCGAGGAATGAGACGAACTCACCCGACGACACATCCAGGTTGAACGTATCGACAGCGACTACCCCACCGCCACCGAACTCCTTGCGCACATTTTGCAGGTTAAGGAACCCGCTGCTCATCGCTGCTTTCTTTCTCTCGAAATGTAGGCGATCAATCCCATCGCGGCCCAGGTGATGGCAAAGGCTACGATCGCCATTGCCGATGGTTCATAGACCTTGCTGCGGGTCAAATTAGCCATGTATGGACCCATGGTGTGTTGAGCCATGAAAAGCGCAATGGTCAACTCGCCAATGACGATGGCGAAGGTGAGCAAAGCCCCCGAGAGTAAAGCCACTCGCAGGTTAGGGAAGATCACCCCGAGGAGAATGGTGTGCCATTTCGCTCCCAGGCTTAGGGCTGCCTCGGTCAGCGCACGTACATCCATGGCGCGCAGGCCATTGTCGACGGCGCGGAACATGTATGGGAAAGACAGTGCAGCGTATACGCAAATCAGTAGGATTCGCGAGCTATCGTAGGTGGCGGTCAGCAGCAGCGGTGGACGGCTGTAGAGGCGGATGAGTCCAAACACCAGCACTACGGCTGGTATCACGAACGGCAGCAGCGTGATGAATTCGACGACAGGTCGCAGCCTCGGCAATCGCAGCGTGACCCAATAAGCAGTCGGGACAATGAGCAGCATGCTGAGGATAATTGCCGCCACAGCGTTGACGATCGATTCACTGAACGAAGGCAGGAAGTTGGCGTCGGCGAACAACCTGCGGTAGGCCTCGAAGCCAAGCACATCTTTCTCCGCCCGCAGCGACCAGTAAAAGGTAGCTGCAAGCGGGATCAGGAAATAGGAGGCCCCCAACAGATAAATGAGACCAGCCCATATTCGGTTCTGCCTGCCCGGGGCTCTGACCTGAGGCGCGTCGGTCGCGATTTGACCAGGAGAGGTGGAGATGGTCATCTGAGCCACCTTTCAGAGCGACGCTGGAGCACAGAATAGATAAGGATGGAGAATGCCATGATGATCACCATTCCCATTGCAACGGCATAACCAAGCCCGGGGTTGTGCAGCACATCGCCCGAGATCTGCTGTCCGATGAGCAGGGTAGCCAGGTTAAACAGTCCACCGGTCAGGGCGTAGGCGGTGGCATGGGCTCCGAACGCGTTGCCAAAGAGCAGGATTATCGTGCCCAGTATGGAGGGCATCAATACCGGCAGCGCGACGTGACGCCAATACTGCGATGGTGTGGCGCCAAGATTTTCAGCTGCCTCACGCCATTCACGTTTTAGCCCTTCGATGGCAGGCAGGATGACGAGGACCATCAGAGGAATCTGGAAATAGAGATAGACCAACGTCAAACCCGTAAAGGAATAAAGGCTGAATCCACTTCTGTACAGGTCCACCCCCACTAACTCGAACATGGCTGTGATCACCCCGACGCGTCCCAGGGTAAAGATGAAGGCGGCTGCGAGAGGAACGCCAGCGAAGTTGGAGGCCACTCCGGCGAAGGTAATGGTCGCCGACCTGAAAGGACTGGGGAGGCTTCCGAGTGAGATCGCCCACGCAATGAGAAAACCTATGATGCCTCCGAGGATCGCAGTGGTGAGACTGACTCTGATCGACATGCCATAGGCGCTTAGTACTGCCTCACTTGTTATTTGGCTGTAGTTGTCGAGGGTAAACCCTCCCCCTTGCCCTTCCAGGCTGCGGTAGGCGAGAATCAAAGTAGGCCCGATCAGGATCAGGGCGGAAAAAATAAAGAAAGGAAGGACACCGAGCCAGTGCCCGATTTGGAACCGTGGAGGGCGCTTGGCGCCCTCCACGGACGGTTGGACAAGTTCGGAATCAGAGTTGAAGGCGGCCTTCATTATTGTGAAGGCAAAACTTCGACTCCAACCACAGTTGGCCAGCCTTCTGCGATGATCGCTTTGGCGGAGTTGATCGCATCGATCGTCGGGAAGTAGGCACCTTCCGTGCTGGGCAGCTGCTCCAGCATATCCTGCGGGATCTTATCGGCCGCTATCATCGCATTGAAGCGGATTGGGTAGCAGTAGCCGGAAGCCCAGGCAAGCTGACCTTCATCCGAGTACAGGTATTCCATCCACAACTTGGCAGCGTTGGGATGCGGCGCGTAGGCGCTGATCGCCTGGACATACACACCGGCAATGCTGCCTGTCGTTGGCACGTTGGTCGTCAGGTCAGGATTTCCGGCAAGAGTCACATCGTTTGCGATCGAGTTGTAGGACCAATCGATCAGGACGGGTGTCTCGCCAATCCCGATCGTGCGTGAGTCGCCATCGATCGGGACAAAGTTGCCGGCTTCATTCAACGACTTGAAGAACTCGAGACCGGCCTGTGCGGCCTCATCCCCGGTCGCGCCGGTTGCGAGACCAGCAGCCCACACGGAGAGGGCAGCTGCATTGGAGGTCAGGGGATCACCAGACAGGGCTACCTGTCCGTTGTACTCAGGATTGAGCAGGTCGGCATACTCGGCGGGAGGATTCGCGACCTCATTCTGGTTGACCGAGAACGAGAGCACACCGTAGTAATCGCCATACCAGTAGCCTTCGGGGTCTTTGGCGTCATCCGGGATTTCATCCCAGGTCGATACCATGTAAGGCTGGATAAGACCCTCCGCCTTGGCTTCCGGTCCAAATGCAAGTCCGACGTCGATCACGTCCGGTGCCTGGGGACCGGGGTTATCCTTATTGGCTCTGATCGCCTCCAGCTCTTCACCTGAGCCGGCGCCGGGATCGAGCTCATTGACCTCTATTCCAGGATATTTAGCCTTGAAGCCTTCGATCACGCCCCCATAATTGCACCAGTCATGAGGCAGGGCGATTGTCGTGAGCATACCCTCTGCCTCCGCTGCGGCGACCAGATCCGCCATGGGATCGGCAGGCGCCTCCGTGACCGGCGCTTCGGTCGCCACGGGAGCTTCGGTGGGTGCTTCCGTCATGACTGGGGGTTCGGTTGCAGGAGGGGCCTCAGTGGGAGGCGTAGCAATTGGCTGGCTAACCTGAGGTCCACAGGCTGCAAGCACCATGCTCACGAGCACAAACAACGAAAACAGGTGGAACATATTTCTTCTGGTTCGCATCTCTCTTCTCCTTTGGAATTTGTGAGAGCCGCGCGCTCTCATCGAACCGATTATAAACTGAACAGCGCTATGCCTGTCAATCACTTGTAAAGACTGAATTAACGATCCACTTCCTCCACCTCTTCATACCAGCGGAGGCGCGTCCCTACCTTATCGCGTAATTGCCATGAAAGTGACTTTGGCGTTTCCTCGATCGCCTGGCGGATCTGCCTCAGCCGCTCCAGGATGAGATTCTTTTCGTCGAGGGTAAAGTTCAAGTCTTCGCGGGCCAGCACGCCTTCGACGTGTTTGAGGTTGAGGGTCACCGTCTTATACAATCCCCAATCCTGGGCGCAAAGCAGGGCAATCCGATCCAGGCCGATTTTCCCTTCGCTGTCTTTTCCAGGATCATTATTGAGCAGCAGGGAAATGATATCCAGCACATCCTTGCGGTTGAGCTGGACGATCTGCGCCTTCGAGAGAAACAGCTCCGCT
>DATFET010000263.1:0-10113 GCA_035250835.1 Anaerolineales bacterium | reverse complement strand
AGGATGGCAAAGCCACCATCTATGACTGGAAAACCTATCGCAAGCGGCCGCGCGACGAGTGGCTGTCTGCCCGCATGCAGACCCACGTCTACCGGGCGTTACTGGTGCGGGCTGGGGCACACCTCAACAACAGCCAGCCTTTCCCGCCAGAGCAAGTCGAGATGATCTACTGGTTCGCCGATTTCCCGGCTGATCCTGCCCGATTCGAATATACCTCCGCCCAATATCAACGGGACTGGAGCCTGCTTGAAAAGCTCGCGGACGAGATTGACTCCGCCTCCTTCTACCCTCAAACGGATGACCGTCAAAAGTGCGTCTTCTGCACCTACAGGTCATACTGCGAACGCGGCATCCGCGCCGGAGCCTGGGAGGAGGCCGAGACCGAAAGCCAGGCGGAAGAACTGTTCGACGTCAACTTCGAGCAGATCGGTGAGATTACGTTTTAGATAACCGTCGCACTGAGCGGACACTGAGTAACCCTGAGCGCAGTCGAAGGGCAGACGAAGTGTGGCCGCTTCGTCTGCGTTCGGGCAAAGAGCGCCCTCCCTCCGCTCAGCGTGAGATTCTATTTGACATATATCCCCAGGTGGTTTCCAACAGGTCTTTCCCTGCCTGGGATGTAATGATCGATCGGCGTATTCAGGATGCGCGGTGTTCCCTCCTCCCCTTCGACGACCAGAGTCGATGACCCGCCGCCATCCATGCTCATTCCCATGAAAGCACCCTGTTCTTTCAACAATTCTGCCAGCTCAGAAAAGGTGGCGCCTTCGCTGTAGAATGGCTGGCGTCCATCCACCACAATGAGATAGAGATAACGTCCATTGCGGTTGATGCCGAGCGCGGTGCGGGGCTCGACTTCGGAATCATCCAGGTCAGCGACGATGTCTCCCTTGACAAGAAGCATACGGTCACCGGAGATCGCGCTGTGGACATTGTTCGGCTTTCTATTGAAAGACAGCGCATTACGACGACTGATATATAAGGTGGGTTCTATGCCAACATCTCCGACATTTTCGCCATTCCAATAGACGTCCCCACTCGAAGCGCTAAAGCCAAAGGGTGCGATGGGATCGCCCGGGTGCGGATAATAATCGGCAATGCTGCGAGACCACCACGGAGAAAATCCATCCCCGTTGACCGCCAGCTGGACATCGAACTCGTCGAGGAACTGGGAGGTGGTGCGGGCGTTCAGGGGCTTATCAGTTTCCGAGTCCGGCGGTGTGACCAGAAAGCTGATCCCCTTTTTCTTGGTGTCAATGGTTACCACGTGCGCGATCATGGGTCGTGGGAGCAGGCGAACAACACGGCGATAAATGAGCCCCTCATATAGTTTCTGTTTCATGGGTACAGGCGCGGGACGCCCGCGCTCGTACAGGCTGTACCCGCCAATGCACAACGCGAGCAGAAGAATTGTCAAAAAAACGAACAAGATCGGTCTGGATTTCATAAGATCATTATAAACAAAACCGGGCGGAGACATTTCCGCCCGGAATGATTCCAGCGAGAGCGACACACCGCGCTACACGATAAATTCCTGCTCCGCTTTCCTCATGGTCTTGAAGGATTCAATCGCTACCTCCAGCATTGACCGGTCGGGTTCGCGGGTCGTCAGGGATTGCAAGGCAAGGTTCGGCTTGATCATGACGCGCACGATCGGCGAATCCAGGTGATTGGCTGTCCAGCGGATATACTCCACCGCGATCCCAGCCAGGACCGGTATCAGTAAGATCCGGCTGGCGAGCCTCCAGAACATCGGCAGAGGACCGATGGCAGTGAAGACCAGAATGGAGATCAGCACGAGGGTCAGCATGAATGCCGTCCCACAGCGGGCGTGCTCGATCGGATATGTCGCGACGTTTTCAGGCGTCAGTTCCGCCCCCGCTTCATAGGCATTGATGGTCTTATGTTCCGCGCCATGGTAACCGAACAGTCGAGCCACGTCTGGCATGAAGCCGATCGCCCAGATGTACCCAATCAGAAGGAGCAGGCGCAGGATGCCTTCCAGCAGATTATTCAACCACGGATCCCAGCCCAGGTAATGTTCCGCGAATCCGCCTACTCCCGCGGGGAGCAGGAAAAACACAGCGATGCCAATCGTAAGCGACAGCCCCAGAGTGAGATAGAGCGCGGGACCTTCCAGTTTTTCATCCTCACCTGTCTGGGTGTTTGCAGAAAGCGTCAGGGCGCGCATGCCAAGCCCGAGCGCATCCCACAGCAGGATGATGCCGCGCAAAAACGGGATCTTCGTAATGCGGGAGCGATAGACCGAAGCGAGATTTTCCCGGTGAACAATGATGTTCCCATCCGGGGCGCGCATGGCAATGGCAAAAGCCTTTTGCCCACGCATCATCACGCCTTCGATGACCGCCTGCCCGCCATAGGAAATGATCTTATCTTCCATAAATAGTTTCTTTCTTCACATAAGCATTCCGCGGGCTGATCTGCAAGTTTTTGAGATCCAGCCCGCGGGGCAGTGAACTCAATGATTCAGATTTTACATGGTACCGCATTAATTCCAATACTTGATTTTTGCATTTCAACCCGGAAATCCTGATAAGAAGGTTTCCTACTCCTCAGACGAGCGGTAGCCGAGATTATTAAAGAAATGGATAAATGCATCGATGCCTTTGTACCAGGTCGGCAGGTGCAGATGCTCGTTCGGTGAATGGACGTTGTCACTGGGCAAACCCATACCTACCAGGACAGATTCCACACCGCAGATCTGCTGAAGCATCGCCACCGCGCCGATCGAGCCGCCTTCGCGTCGATAAAACGGGCGTACGCCCCAGACGTCCTCCATTGCATCGTTCATGGCTTTGACACCCGGGTTGTTCAGGTCTGCGATCGCGAAGGGGCTGCCTGTCAGCTTTTTGACTTCCCAGGTAACCGTGTTCGGCGCGTTCTCCTCCATAAAGCGGACCATTTGTCCTTCCACCTCAGCGGCAGTCTGGTCAGGGACGAGGCGGCAGGAGATCTTCGCCATCGCCTTCGCAGGCAGAACCGTCTTCGAGCCTGGACCTGTCCAACCGGAGAGCAGGCCATTCACCTCGAGCGTAGGACGCGCGCCGGTGCGCTCAGCCGAAATATATCCCTTCTCGCCCCACAATGCAGGGACGCCGGTTTCCGCCAGATAATGAGTATCGTCGTTCGGCAGGCGGGCAAAGTCGGCGCGCTCCTGTTTGCTGATGGGGCGCACACTGTCATAAAAGCCTGGCAGAGTGATGCGTCCCCTTTTGTCATGCATCTTCGCAATTAATTCAGCCAGCACCTGGGCGGGATTATGAACTGCGCCGCCGTACAAGCCTGAGTGCAGATCCGCCCTGGGACCTGTGATATTGATCTCGAAATAGGCCAGCCCGCGCAGGCCATACGTGATGGTTGGCATGTCCGGGCCCATCATGCCGGCGTCGGGATTGAGAGAAACATCGGCCCTGAATTTTTCGGCGTGCTTTTTGAGGAACGGTTCGAGATTTTTCGAGCCGATCTCCTCTTCGCCTTCGAGCAAAAACTTCAGATTGACAGGCAGTTCTCCGCCGCCTTTCATCAGTGCTTCGATGGCGTAGAAGGTCGCCAGCACCTGTCCCTTCATATCGGAGGAGCCGCGACCGTATAATAAGTCACCGCGCACCTGCGGCTCGAACGGACCCGACTCCCAAAGCTCCAGCGGGTCGGAGGGCTGGACGTCGTAATGGCCGTAGACCAGCACGGTCGGCGCGCCGGGCTTCTTCAAATATTCGCCATAAACGACGGGATGTCCACCCCCCTCCGTTGGCATGACTTCTACATTCTCGATGCCAAGATTTTTAAGATGGTCCGCCATCCATTCAGCCGCGCGCAGGACCTCGTGGTTATAGGATGCATCTGTTGAAATGGATGGGATTTTCAGCGCTTCGATCAGCTCATCCAGAAAACGGTCACGGTTCTGACCTGCATAATCGAGCGCATTTTGAAGATTACTCATTGATCCTCCTGATCGTTTACAAAACGACAGCCGGGTTTCCTGGCTGCCGCCTGCTTTTTATGGATTAGGTGTTGGAACGTCAGTCTGTTCCAGCGCACGGCGCGTCAGCAGGTACCAGTCTGTAAAGGTGGAGAACCTGTCGGACGGGTCATACAATGCGCCCACCTGCACGCCTTGGACCTCATTGTCGACACCGTAGGAATAGACCGGGACGAAGAGCGGCAGCGCAGGCAGCTCTTTCCCAAACACTACCTGGAAGTTGCGATAGAGCCGCGTGCGTAAATCGTAGTCTGCGGTGACGCGCGCCTGCTCGAGGTATTCACTTGCGGCGCGGTTGTCCCATTGCGAGTAGTTCTGTCCGCCTGTCGCTTCTGCCTGGTGCCAGAAAGGGTACGGATCCGGGTCGGGGGTACGCGAAAGGTCGAAATCAACGAGAGCCGATTGATAGGCGCGCGAGGCGAGCGATTCCAGGACGAGCTTATCGTAAGGCAGTGCCTGCAAATCCACACGGACGCCGATCTCCGCCCATTGATCCCGAATGGTCTGGGCGATCTGGGTATAGGTCGGATCATCCGGGTGCATCATCGTAAAGGCGAGTGGAGTGCCATCCTTCGCACGGACCTCTCCACCCTCTGCAGGAATGGCATAGCCTTCAGCCTTCAACAAATTAATCGCCGCCTCGGGATCATACTCAAAGTTCTCGGTACCTTCATGATATGCCCAGGAGTTGGGAAGGATCGGTCCATTAGAGATGATGGCCTGCCCCTCCAGGAATGTGTTGATCAAATAAGGACGGTTGATGCCCAGCATGAGCGCACGCCGAACCTTTGGGTTCTGTAAAAAGGCAACGTCAGGATTGTTCAAATTGAACAGCACAAAACCCATTCTGGGCGTGCGGCTCGTGTAAGTGGAAAGGTTTGTCTCCTCCAGAGCCGCGCCCAGAATATCGGGCGTGATCTGGCTCACAGATAAGACATCTCCCTGTTGATAGGCATCCATGGCGTCCGCGGAGGTAGGATAGTAGCGGAAGACAACCTGCTCGATGAATGGAGGTTTGCCATAATATGTCGGGGAAACGCTCAAGACAACACCCGTGATCTGCCCATCCTCCACCAGCAGCTGATCGAACTTATACGGTCCACTGCCTATCGGATTGATGTTGAACTCTGCTTCCTGCATTTGTTCCGGCGGGACGGATTCCAATAGGTGTTTCGGCAGCACACCAAAGGTTAGATAATCCATGAAGGGGACGAACGGTTCGGGCAGTGTGAACTTCAGATTCTTATCGTTCAGTTTGGTAACTTCGATCTTGCTCCACAGATCCTTGATATCCTGCGGATAGAGTGATCCCTCGCTCTTCATCCGCTCGATCGTGAAGATGACGTCGTCACTGGTGAGCGGCTCGCCATCATGCCAGACCGCGTCCGGTCGGATCGTAAAGTTATAGATCGTACCGTCCTGGGCGACACCCCATGCCTCGGCAAGGTCACCGTGCGGGAGACCCCGTTCATCGAAGCGGACCAGGCCGCTGAAGAGCAGGCGGTCCACGTCGCGGTCGGCGGGGTTATTCCAATCGAGCAGGGGATTGAGTCGGCCGAGTGAGCCAACGAGGCCCTCAGTATAGACGCCTCCCTGCTCAGGCTGCGGGAGGATTGCTCCCGTAATGGACGGCGTCTGCTGGCTAAAGAGCAGCACCGCCACAATTCCCAGTGCTACCACAACAACCAGTATCTGCCAGCGTAATTGTTTCATAGATAAAAAAAGAAAGGCGCGTTCACCCCGCAGGTCCAGCCGCGCGGATGGAACGGCCTTTCAAGTGTGATCCAGGGAATTAAGATATGATGAGAAGCACCAGGACCAGCACAAAGAACAAGGCGCTCAAAATGATGGTGGTCCAGAACAGTGTGCGCTCGACGCCGCGGCGGGCGGTGAATACACTTCCCGCGTCAGCGCCCGTCAGCCCGCCCAAACCTGCACCCTTGCTTTGAAGGATCACACTCAGGATGAGCAGGACCGAGATTATAATCAGCGCGATATATAAATAGATTTCCATGTACAACAAGCCTCCTGTGATTAAGCGGGGACATTATACTCGCAGGGAGGAGGAAACGTCAACGTGAGGGTTTCAACCTGCTGACACGCCGTCCACTTCGGGTACCGAGGCAGCGATAGAGCCAAAATGAGGTCACATGCACGAAATCGTCGTCAACCTGCACATGCACACCCGCTACTCAGATGGGACTGGAACCCACAGGGATATCGCCCATGCTGCCATCAGAGCGGGGGGAGTGGACGCGGTCATCGTGACGGATCATAACGTGCTGGTTCAGGGCGTGGAGGGATACTACCGGGTGGCGCGCAATCCGTCGACGCCGGCCAGGGCAAGCCGCGTCCTGCTCCTGGTCGGGCAGGAGGTCCACGACCAGGACCGTGACCCTCAAAAGAATCATCTGCTCGTGTTCAATACAAACCGAGACGTCTCTCATCTTGCCGATGATCCGCAGACTCTGATCAACAGAGTCAACGAATTCGGCGGACTCTCCTTTATCGCCCATCCAAAAGACCCCGCAGCGCCAGCCTTCAATGAAACAGACATCTCCTGGGAAGCCTGGGAAGTACGTAATTACACCGGCCTCGAGCTCTGGAACGGACTCAGCGAGCTGAAGACCGTGGTTCCAACCAAACTGCACGGCGCGTTCTATGCCTTCTTCCCGCAATTCATCGGTCACTCCCCCATCCTCGAAACACTCCAGCGCTGGGATGAACTCCTTGCAGACGGACAGCGCGTCGTTGCCATCGGCGGCTCGGATGCCCATGCCCTGAACATGCACATGGGACCCATCCACCGGGTGATCTTCCCCTATGATTTCCACTTCCGAACTGTGAATACGCATGTCTTCATCCCTGAGCCGCTAACGGGGGACCTGCCCACCGACCGGAAAATGATCTACACTGCCCTGGCAGCCGGACGATGTTTCGTGGGCTATGACCTGCCTGCCCCGACGCGCGGCTTCATCTTCAAGGCGAGAGGACTCGAACAAAGCGTCATCATGGGCGATGAGATCCGCGTCAAAGGCGGCGTTACTTTGCAGGCGCACCTTCCCAAGCCAGCAGAGGTCCGCTTGATCAAAGATGGGAAAGTCATCCGCGTCTGGAGGAATTCCTACGCCTGTGCCTACAGCGCCACTGAAGCGGGCGTGTACCGCGTCGAAGCCTGGAAAAACTATCTGGGTCGCAAGCGCGGCTGGGTGTTTAGCAATCCGATTTATGTGAGGTAATGGGTTAGCTCCGAACGCCGGAGACGGCGTTCGATTAATATAATAATTGCCGCCAGTTACTGCTCAGTGGTAACTTCGAGACAGCGGCTGAAGCATACATGTTATCCTTCCCGTACAAACGTGTTGTCGTAATCGGCGTGACCAGTTCGGGTAAATCCACGCTGGCGGCAAGGCTTGCCTCGCGGTTTGGTCACAACTTTATCGAGCTGGACGCATTGCATTGGGAACCCGGCTGGCAGGAAGCGCCGCTGGAAGTCTTCCGTGGGCGCGTGGAAAAAGCCATTCAAGCCGAAACATGGATCGTTGCAGGGAATTATCAGGTCGTGCGTGATCTGACCTGGCCCAAAGCAGAAGCGGTCATCTGGCTTGATTATCCATTCCTGACAGTGTTCTGGCAGTTGACGCGGCGCACCATCCAACGCTGGTGGACAAAAGAACTGCTCTGGGGTACAAACGTGGAGCCGCTCGTCACCCATTTCAAGCTCTGGTCCCGCGACTCTCTGTACCACTGGCTGTTCAAGACGTACTGGCGAAGGAAGCGCGAGTACCCGATGCTGCTGTCCATGCCGGAGCATCAGCACCTGGAACTGCTGCGATTCAACAATCCAAAAGAAACGGAACATTGGATGGCAAAATTACAAAAAGGAAAAGGTTGTAGTACATCATGGACATTCACTCCCTGCTGACCCGTCTCGATGAAATAGGACAATCCCTTGTACGGAGAGAAGGCGCGCTGGCATTGATCGGTCTTGGTTCAGTCGGCCTGGAGCTTGATCGCATCGATGCCTATTCCGATCTGGATTTCTTCGTTATTGTAGAGGAGGGATTCAAGCAATCTTATTTGGATTCTCTTCAATGGCTGAGTGAAATCCACCCCATTGCCTACAGCTTCCTCAATACAGATGACGGATACAAGCTTCTTTTTGCAGATGGGATTTTTTGTGAATTCGCGGTATTTGAGATCAATGAATTGAAGTCTATCCCGTTTGCGCCGGGACGCGTCGTCTGGAAACGAGTGGAAATGCCGGAGACGCTGGGTCAGCCGATTTCCCAACCAACAATCCCGTCAAAGCAAAACAGGGACCGCGTATTGGGCGAGGCAGTGACCAACATCTACGTGGGCTTGCAGCGCGATCAACGCGGCGAGAAATTATCGGCGACTCGATTTATCCAGGGCTATGCCGTCGACCGCCTGCTGGAACTTGTGGAAGATATCGAAACACCGAACCAAACTCATCGCGATCCATTTGTCAACGAACGCCGCTTCGAGCAACGTTTTCCGAGGTTGACATCCCACCTCCCCACCTGGATACAAGGCTACGAAAAGAACCGCGAGTCCGCTCTGGCGATCCTGGATTTTCTGGAGGGGCACTTTGAAGTCGATGCAGCGATGGCAAAGGAGATTCGAGATCTATGTGAATGAGTTTGCATTTGCTGGTTCGGTCTACGTTTCCAATGAAATGAAGGCAAAGCTGGGGCGTCTTTTAATGTTATTTTGAATGATAGAATTGAAGTATGCCAGCGATGCAATTGAAATTAGGATTCCAAAATATTGAGGAGAATCAGGCTGAAAAGAAACCTGATTATTCCAACGGCCGCGCCAATAAACTTGCTCCCCAGGACCGCGCTTTTCACGATTGGTATCGATTTATATTGTCCTTTCCACCTCATCTTGTAAGAGAATACATCAGGAAATTCAAATTGAGTCCAAAGAGCGTTGTCCTCGACCCATTCTGTGGAACTGGAACAACTTTGGTCGAAACTAAATTAGCTGGTATGGTGGCAGTTGGATTGGAAGGAAATCCGTTTCCACAGTTTGCTTCATCAGTGAAAACAGATTGGAATTTGGATTCCGATCTGCTGGCTTCCCATTCCCGGAAGATCGCAGGCGAGGTATTATCCATTCTAAAATCTCAGGGGATAGAAGATAATTTTTCAACAGGTGACTTAAAAGGCGAGGGGTTGAAGACACTCGAACCTGCGGCTGCAAAACTTCTCCTTACAAATTCGATCAGTCCGCTTCCACTGCACAAAACACTGGTTTTATTTGAACACCTGAAAAAATTTGAGGGTGAAGCATTTTACCGGCACGCTCTTCTGGCTCTGGGGAGCGCCTTAGTTTTCAAAATCAGCAATTTACATTTCGGTCCAGAAGTGGGTGTGAGGAATATCAAAACAGATGTTCCTGTCATTTCCAACTGGCTGCTGGAAATCGAAAAAATGGCAAACGACCTCCGAAAAGTAAGGGGGGAATCCTTCCCGGAAGCGCATGTTCATCTGGCTGATGCACGAGGATTCGAGGCAGTCGAGCCAGGTTCTGTTGATGCTGTGATTACATCGCCTCCTTATCCAAACGAAAAGGATTACACCCGAACAACAAGACTGGAATCTGTTTTGCTTGGATTTGTCAAAAATAAAGAAGAACTCAGGGAGCTGAAGAAACGACTCGTCAGGTCAAATACACGAGGGATCTACAAAGCGGACGATGACGATAAGTGGATCGCTGATTTTCCAGAAATCCAGCGGATAGCAGACGAAATTGAGAAGCGGCGAATTGAGATGGGGAAAGACTCAGGGTTTGAGAAACTTTACCCCCGAGCTGCAAAATTGTACTTCGGCGGTATGGCAAAACACCTTTCCAGCTTACAAAAGGTCCTTCGGCCAGGTGCTCATCTTGCATACGTTGTGGGCGACCAGGCATCTTATCTGCGGGTGATGATCCGTACCGGCCAAATCCTGGGTGATATTGCCCAAAAGCTGGGCTATGAACTGGTTGGGATCGACTTGTTCCGAACACGTCTGGCAACAGCCACCAAAGAGCACCTTCGGGAAGAGGTGGTCATACTCCGTTGGAAAGGTTAATTCTTTATGGAA
>DATFET010000258.1:0-2236 GCA_035250835.1 Anaerolineales bacterium | reverse complement strand
CTTGCCCGTATACCATTCTTTACGGACCTTCCGTCGGAAGAGCTTGACCGAATCCTGGCGCAACTGGAAGTTGTCAACTTGAAATCCGGCGAGATCCTGTTCCGTGAAGGTGACGCGGGCGAACACATGTATATCGTGGTGAGCGGGGACCTTGAAATCCTGATGGCGCCGGATACCGCCAACGAGTTGATTCTGAACCGTGTGCCGCAGGGTGAATATATCGGTGAGATGAGCCTGGTGACAGGGGCACCCCGCACAGCCAGTGTGCGGGCGAATGGCGACGTGGTTCTTTTGAGCATGAGCCGCGCTCAGTTGCTGGAGTTGCTGCATCAACACCCCCAATTAGCCAGTACGATGGTGAACGTGCTCAGCCACCGCCTCGACAATACGAATATTTCTACATTCCGCGATCTCACCGAGAAGAACCGTCAGCTTCAGCAGGCATTTGATGAGCTCAAGGCTGCACAGGAGCAGTTAATCGAGAAGGAGCGCCTCGAACGGGAACTCAAGGTTGCAGCTGAGATCCAGATGTCCATTCTGCCCGACGCGCTGCCTCTCGTCGAGGGATTCGATTTCGGGGGACGCATCCTGCCCGCCCGCCAGGTCGGAGGCGATTTCTATGATGTCTTCATCCTGGATCATCACAAGATCGGCGTGTTGATCGGCGATGTAGCGGACAAAGGTGTCCCTTCCGCCATATTCATGGCACGCGCCCACGCGTTGATCATCGCAGAAGCAAACAGCGAGATTTTACCTGGTGATGTGTTACGCCGTGTAAACAGGCACATCACCCGCCTAGAAAAATCGACGCAATTCGTTACCGCTTTGTATGGTGTCCTGGATATCAATACTCGTGAGTTTGTGTATGCACGAGCAGGGCATGAACCCCCTTTGGTACTCACGCCGCAGGGCAGGGTCCAGCGGTTGCCGCACAAGCCTGGCATGGCACTTGGATTATGGGAAGACATCGCGTTGGATGAAAACAGCGTTCAACTGCCGAAGGATTCCATGCTGGTCATGTTCACTGACGGGATGACGGACTGCCGAAATCCACTGGGCGAGCCGTTCGGTCTTGAGCGGATCAAAAAGACCATGGCCGCTCTCGGGCAGGTGGATGCTCAGACTGGGTGTGACCAGTTGTTCGATTCGCTTATGATCTACCAAAGCGGGGCCAAACAGGACGACGATGTGACTCTGGTAGCGATCCACGCACTCTAAAGAAACGGGCTTCAACCAGGAAGCCCGTTTACTTTCAGGCGTATTCAAATGCCTGTTTCAAATCGTCGATCAAGTCATCCTTATTTTCAATTCCTACGGATAATCTGACAAGCCCGGGCTCCACTTCCAACTGAGAGCCGGCCACTGATAGATGGGTCATCACGGCAGGGACCTCGATCAACGACTCGACGCCTCCCAGAGATTCGGCGAGGGTAAATATTCTTGTGCTTTCCACTAGTTTGATCGCGGCATCACGCCCCTCTTTCATGATAAACGAGATCATGCCGCCTCCGTTTTTCATCTGCTGCACGGCGATTTTCTGCTGCGGATGCGAGGCATGGAACGGATAAATTAGACGCTCCACTTTGGGGTGCTCTTCAAGAAACTCGAGGATCAGCATGGCGTTCTCAGCGTGGCGGTCCATCCGCAGGGATAGGGTTTTGATGCCGCGCAGTACCAGGAATGCATCCATCGGTCCGAGCACCGCGCCGACCGCATTTTGCAGAAAGTAAAGTCTCTCAGCCAGGCCTGCGTCTTTCACGATCACCGCGCCGCCGACCACATCCGAGTGGCCGCCCAGATATTTTGTCATCGAGTGGACGACGATGTCTGCGCCCAGCTCGAGTGGGCGCTGGAGATAAGGCGTCGCAAACGTATTATCCACAACAAGTAATGGGTGATTGGGATGTGCATGTACGATTTCCGCTACGGCGCGAATATCCGTAATGCGCAGGTAGGGATTGGTCGGGGTCTCGAGCCAGACCAGCTTTGTAGACGGGGTCAGTGCATCGGCCATTGATTCGGGATCGGTTGTGTCGGCGAAGGTAAAGTCCAGGTTGAAACGGCGGAGGACTTTGTCAAAGAGACGGAACGTTCCGCCATAGACATCGTTGCCTGCCAGCACATGCGAATCGGCATCCAATAAACGGAGCACAGTATCGGTGGCAGCCATGCCCGAGGCGAATGCCAGGCCATGGCTCCCGCCTTCGAGCGCGGCAAGACAATCCTGTAACACCTT
>DATFET010000349.1:0-2476 GCA_035250835.1 Anaerolineales bacterium | reverse complement strand
GTTTTGCAACATCCACAATCTGAAATCTGTCGCGACCTGGTCATTACGGCTGCGGCCTGTATGGAGCTTGCCTGCCGCGTCCCCAATCAGCTCTGTCAGACGGCGCTCGACAGCCGTGTGAATATCCTCGTCAGTCGGAGCGAAGAAAAATCGTCCCGAAGAGAGATCTTCTTTGACGGTAGCAAGCCCAAGCGCGATCGAGGCGTGTTCTTTATCCGTCAGGATCCCGGCGTGATGAATTGCATCAGCCCACGCAAGGCTCGCGTCCACATCCTGAATTGCCAGGCCTTGATCCACAGGCAGGGATGTATTGAGATCCCAGGCAGTTTGGTCGAGTTTTTGGGCGAAGCGTCCGTCCCAGAGTGTGGACATGCTAATCTCTCTTGAAGCGGGAATAATCAGGCCTGGGCATATCGAGGCCGGAAACAGGCAGTCCGTTGAGCGCGCGGACTTTGAGGCTCAATCCATACAGGCGGATGAAGCCTTCGGCATGACTCTGATCGTAAACATCCTCCTGCCCAAAGGTGGCAAAGTCTTCTCGGTAGAGGCTGAATGGCGACCTGCGGCCTGCGACGATGACGTTGCCTTTGTATAGCTTGAGACGCACCGTGCCCGTGACAGGACCCTGCGTGGTGTTGACAAAAGCATCGATCGCCTCGCGGAGCGGCGTGAACCAGAGACCGTTGTAGGTGAGCTCGGCATACTTCACTGCCACCATTTCCTTGAAGTGCATGGTCTCACGGTCGATGACCAGCGACTCGAGCTCGCGATGAGCGTATAGAAGAATCGTCCCGCCAGGGGTTTCGTACACGCCATGCGACTTCATGCCTACAAGACGATTCTCGACAAGGTCAACGCGTCCAATGCCGTGCGCGCCGCCAATGGCATTCAGGGTTTCGACAATTTTCGCAGGTGAAAGTTGCTCGCCATTCACGGCACAGGGAACACCGCTTTCAAATTCGATCTCAACATACTCAGCCTGCTCAGGCGCGTTTTCAGGTGAGGTGGAGATTTGATACATCCCTTCCTCCGGCTCGTTCCACGGATCCTCCAGCAGTCCGCCTTCCTGCGAAAGGTGCCAGAGATTCGAATCGCGGCTGTAAATGGATTTGATCGTTGCAGTCACAGGCACATTATGCTTTGCAGCGTATCCAATCGCATCTTCACGCGAGCGGATGTCCCACTCGCGCCACGGGGCGATGATCTTGAGCCGTGGATCGAGCGCCATGACCGTCAGCTCGAAGCGAACCTGGTCATTGCCTTTGCCGGTCGCGCCGTGCGCAACTGCATCCGCACCCACCTCGTGCGCAACTTCCACGAGATGCTTTGCGATCAATGGACGGGCAATGGATGTGCCTAACAAATACTTGTGCTCATACACTGCTCCCATCTTGAGCATCGGAAAAAGATAATCGCTGGCAAATTCCTCTTTCATGTCATGTAAAATGAATTGGCTCGCGCCGCTCTTGATCGCCTTCTGTTCCAACCGTCCCAGATCTTCATCGCCCTGACCGATGTCAGCACAAAAGCAGACCACCTCACAACGATAGTTTTCCTTCAACCACGGCACGATGACGGATGTGTCCAGGCCACCTGAATAGGCAAGGACAACTTTCTTGACCTGCGGTTTCGGTTTTGAACTCATTGACTTACTCCTTTTGTTTCGTCCCCTCTCCCGTTGGGAGCACCAAAGGCGTGCTTCGTAAGGGGCTAGGGTGAGGGAAAATAAAAACAGCCCGCCAGGAAGGCGGGCTGTTTGTGTGGACTTATACGTGTATCAGTGCAGGCTTGCGTTTACCGTTCCATCATCCAAACGAAAAGCTCCCAACCTTCTCAGGAGAAGTGGGCTTCGGACGACGGCTGCGCGGCAACGCAAGTAGGTGATACATATTGAGCGGTATTCTACTCGAAAAGTAAAATGAGTCAATGGTTTTGAGGATATTCATCTGCAAAGAGTACCCATTTGGGTAAGTCGTTCTGATTCGATGAGCCACCCCGCTGCATCCCTGGCGTGATAGGTAATGATTAAATCGGCCCCTGCTCGCTTGATGGCAGTAAGCGTTTCAAGCGTGACTGCCCGTTCATCCAGCCAGCCGTTGGCTGCAGCGGCTTTGATCATGGCGTACTCACCGCTGACGTTATAAGCCGCCAGCGGGAGTTCCGGAAAAGTTTCGTGAACACGATGAATAACATCCAGATAATGCAGGGCTGGTTTCACCATTAGCATATCTGCACCTTCCTCGACGTCTGCTGCAATTTCGCGCAACGCTTCGCGTGCATTGCCCCGATCCATCTGGTGCGATTTGCGGTCACCAAATTTGGGTGCACCCTGCGCGGCTTCACGAAATGGTCCATAAAGCGCGGATGCGTATTTCACAGAATAAGACAGGATGGGAAGGTTTTCATATCCATTGCCATCGAGCGCATTTCGGATCGCGGCGACGGTTCCATCCATCATGCCGCTGGGAGCGAGGAC
>DATFET010000241.1:0-3575 GCA_035250835.1 Anaerolineales bacterium | reverse complement strand
GTTGCCCTTGGAATCATGGTTGGCTTTGTTTCTGCCATCCCGTGGTATGTTCCTGTAATCAGTTATGTGATAGTCGTTGCGCTGGCACAAATGTTACAGAGACGAGTCTGGCAGGCTCCCCTGCTCGCGATGTTTAGCGTTTCCTTTTTAGGGACCATCATCCTGAACGTTTTAACCTATGCAGTGTTGCGTGTTGGCGGCGTAGTCATGCCGATTGAAGATGTGCTTGGTCTGGTGATCCTGCCCGGAGTCCTGTTGAATATGCTCCTTGCCATTCCAGTGTATGCGATCATGCGCGATCTCTCGCGCTGGGTTCATCCTGCCCCGGAGGTTGAATGAATTCGCAAAAGACGAATAAATATGAAGTCGCCAGGTGGCGGATTTGGATTATCTATGGCTTGCTGATCGCGGTAGTAGGTCTCATCATCTCACGCCTGGTCAACTTACAAGTGATTGCTCCTGAGACGTGGTCAGCCCAGGCGGTCGATAATTACACAAATGAGATCAGCGAGCCTGCGGCGCGAGGCATTATTTACGACCGCAATGGTTACATCCTGGCACGGAACGTTGCTTCCTATAATGTGGTCATTACACCCGCGGGACTTCCGGATGATGATGCTGACATCCAGCGCATTTATCGTGAGGTCTCGGAGTTGACTGGTGTGCCGGCCGGGGGACCGGTCACGGATGAGACTCTTGAGAACGCCAAGCTGTTCTCTGCCTGCGTGGCGGGCCCAAGCATTGCGGATATGGTTGCGCTGGGCGACTCCCTTGCACCGTACACCCCTGTCAAGATTACGTGCAATATCGATGAGGAGTTGGCGCGGGTGATCAGTGAAAAGTCTGTGGACTGGCCGGGGGTTTCGGTCGAGATCGAACCGATTCGGGAGTATCCAACCGGATCTTTGACTGCGGCTGTTGTTGGTTTTCTGGGTCCCATTCCTGCCGCGCTCGAAGATGCATTTGATGCGCGCGGCTTTGTTCCCAACCGCGACAAGATTGGCTATGCAGGCGTGGAAACGTCGCTCGACGAGATCCTGCTGGGGGAGAATGGACAGCGCGTTGTACAGGTAGATGTAGCCGGGCAGGAATTGCGTAACCTCGAGGCGCCGCTCGCTCCTATCCCGGGGGATAACGTTGTGCTGACGATCGATACGCGCCTGCAAAAAGCAGCCGAAGCTGCGCTGGTGGATGAGATCAACTACTGGAACGAATTCTTTAACGGCCTACGAGATATTTCGAGCGGCGTTGTGATCGCTATGAATCCAAAGACAGGCGAGATCCTGGCAATGGTGTCATATCCGACATTCGAGAATAACCGTATGGCGCGGTTCATTCCCGGCTATTACTATGAACAGATCATCGAAGACCCGCGCCGTCCGCTTGTGAACAATGCCATCTCGGCTGAATTCCCTCCAGGCTCTGTATTCAAGCTTTCCACGGCGACGGGTGCCTACAACGAGAGAGTCATCACTGCGGATAAGATCGTGGAGACTCCTGGCAAGCTGGTTTTATGCGAGAGGTTCCGGCCGACAGATGCCTGCACGCCGTTCAACTCGCGCGATTTTGTCGACTGGATCTATGAGCGCAACGGTGTAATCAATGAGGCTGGCTTCGGTCAACTGGATTTCTTTCACTGTATTGCCTATTCGAGCAATGTCTGCTTCTACAAACTGGGAGGCGGTTTTGGCGATGAGATCGAGGAGGGCCTGGGCATCTTCCGCCTCGAGCAATATGCGCGAGCGCTCGGTTATGACCAGCGATCGGGAATTCAACTGCCAGGGGAGGAGGATGGCCTCATTCCCGATCCCCAGTGGAAGCGCATCAATACCAGTGAGGTATGGTCTACAGGGGATACGTACATTGCCAGCGTAGGGCAGGGATATGTAACTGCAACACCCCTGCAGATTATCATGTCCGGGGCGACCATAGCGAACCGCGGAAAACTCATGCAGCCCACCATCGTCCGCGAGGTGCAGGACAGCGAAGGCCGCGTCATTCCGATATGGTTTGACCCGGAGGATTTCTCGATCTATGAGGTGCAGGAGACAGGTAATGTACGCGGTGAGCCGGCCCAGCTCTGGGTGGATATTTCCGATCCGAACCGGGTATTTGCAGAACCTCCGCCGGGCAGTTACCAGATCTCGCCATTTACTCCCAACATGAAGTGGGATATTACCCAGGAACCTCTCATCGAGATATTCGATTGCGAGGCGGGCTATTGTGAAGACACGGATCAATTCAAGACGGTCGAGCCGTCGACGGTAGAAGCAGTGCGCACGGGTACGCGGCTTGCCGTCACAGATGAGCTCGGGACGCTACACGATATTTTTACAGAAGATTATCCAATTCCGATCGCGGTGGCTGGCAAGACTGGTACAGCCGAATACTGTGACGACGTTGCTCGCAAGGCACAGCGCTGTCAGTTTGGCGCGTGGCCGACACACGCCTGGACAATGGCGTATGCTCCCTATGACGATCCCGAGATCATCGTTCTGGCATTTGCATACAATGGAGGCGAGGGTGGTACAGTGGCTGCACCGATCGTTGCGCGCGTCATGCAGGCTTACTTCGAACTCAAATCAATTGACCTGGCTGCCAATGGTGGTGGATAAAGTATTACCTCCTCATGCTATAATTTGATAATTATCTCATAGTGCGCTGCATGATTTCGAAATACATACAGTGGTGATGCAGCCTGCGCGTGCCTGATTGATTCAAAGTATTCTGTTTGGAAGCAGTATTACAAAAGATCATAGCGGTTATTCGATGAACGGTACGAATTCACTCATCCAAATCAAAGGCTTACGCGATGGCTTGCTCGTCTCGCTGGACGATGCGTCCTGGGAGCAGCAGCGCGCAGCACTGATCGAGCAGGTGGATGCGCAGCCATCCTTTTTTCAGGGAGCGCGCCTTGCTCTGGATGTGGCAACTCAGGTTTTGCGGGTCAGTGAACTCGTGGAACTGCGGGATCAACTCTCCGAGCGCGGTATCTCCCTTTGGGCTGTGATCAGCGAGTCACCGACTACTGAACAAACCGCCCAGTTGCTTGGACTCGCAACTCGAATATCCAAACCGCGGCCGGAGGAATCACGTCAGTTTTCAGTGGAGGACCTGGGCGAGGAGACCGCACTGTTCCTCAACCGTACACTACGTTCCGGTACACGGATCGAATTTGCCGGTCATGTGGTGGTGCTCGGAGATGTGAACCCGGGCGCGGAGATCATTGCCGAAGGGAACATCCTGATCTGGGGAAGGCTGCGCGGCACGGTCCATGCCGGCGCGAAAGGCAAACGCAACGCCATGGTCTGTGCCCTGGATCTTTCGCCCATGCATTTGCGTATTGCGGATGAAGTCTCGGGAGCCTTGAAACCCCGCGCCAACCCCAGACCTGAACGGGCGCGCATTAATGAGGATGGCAAGCTCCAGACTGAGTTCTGGTCTGTCGGTTAGAGAATTTTGCCAGGATTGTTCAGAGATTATTTCGAGTTGTTCCGTCATAGGAAAATTTTATGCCTGCAAAAGTAGTCACCATTACGTCGGGAAAAGGCGGAGTAGGCAAGACGACCGCTGTC
>DATFET010000239.1:0-3623 GCA_035250835.1 Anaerolineales bacterium | reverse complement strand
AATTACGGTCAGGCAATGGCAATGGCGACCCTTCTCATGCTGCTCACGCTTATCAGTATTCTTCTGATCGAGAAATTCCGCCTACCGGGCTCGGGAGAATTCTAATGCTTGAAGTCCAGCATATTGTCAAATCCTACCAGGGCAAGCCGATACTCAACGACATCTCCTTCCAAATGGGTACAGGCGAGACGATTTGCCTGCTGGGCGCCTCCGGGAGCGGTAAATCTACACTTTTACGGATCATCGCGGGACTAGAGAATCCGGACGCGGGTTTTGTATCATTCAACGGGCTTGACCTGACTCCCATCCCGCCTCACCTTCGAGACTTCGGCCTGGTCTTTCAGGACTACGCGCTTTTTCCGCACTTGCACGTTTACGACAATGTCGCCTTTGGGCTGAAAATGAGACGCCTGCCGCAAAGCGAAATTTCCCAGCGTGTAGCCAGCGCTCTGGAAATGGTCAACCTGAATGGTTTTGAGAAGAGACAGGTGACCGATCTCTCGGGCGGTGAGCAGCAGCGTGTGGCACTGGCGCGTGCCCTGGCAACCCGTCCGCGCTTGTTGATGTTCGACGAGCCTCTGGGAGCCCTGGATAGGACCCTGCGTGAGGATTTGCTCAGTGAACTGCGGTCTATTTTGCATCAGACGGAGATCCCCGCAATTTATGTCACGCACGACCAGGAGGAAGCCTTTGCGATTGCAGACCGCGTTTTGATCCTGCATGAAGGAGGGATCGTCAGGGAAGGCTCTCCTGTCGAGGTGTGGGCGAATCCCGGGTCTGTGTATGTGGCAGGCTTTCTCGGCCTGGGAAATATTATCGAGGGGAAGTTGAGAGGCAAGGCGAAAGATAATAAATGGGAAGTGGAGACTGATTCTGGAATCTTCCATGTTTGTTGCGGACACGAAAACCGATCGGGAGAAAATGTCCATTTGCTGGTGCGGCCCCAGGTTGTGGAGCTCTCGCGCGCTGATATCATGCCCAAAGGGCAGCGGAGCGAACCAACAGATGAGCGCGGACGAAGTGTGGTTAATAAAATGCGCGGCATCGTCACCGATGTGGTCTTCCAGCAGGATCGCTTTAAAGTCACATTCGACAATGGTCTCTATGTCTATGTGCAGAAACCGCCCAGGGTGGGGGAACAGCTTGAAGTAGCGGTTAAGGTAGAATGTCTCGCATGAAGATCAAGGTTCAGAAAAAGAATCCTGAAGGTAAAGTCACCTATGAATATGAAGGCACCTTGTTGAGTCATAACGAGCATTCGATCTCGCTCGAGGCATTATTCAACCGAGCTGACATGCCTTTCATGGATATTGTTTTCAAAAAAGGGGATCGTTTTGTCGAATATTATTATACAGACCGCTGGTATAACATCTTCGTGATCCATGACCGCGACGATGAAAAGGTTAAAGGCTGGTACTGTAACATCGGCATGCCCGCTGTGTTCGAAGATGGGATCGTTTCGTATGTCGATCTGGCTCTGGATCTATGGGTCTCAGCCAGTGGTGAGCAGACGGTTCTGGATGAGGATGAGTTTGAAGCTCTGCAGCTGGATGAACAGTTGAAGTCTGACGCTCTCAACGGATTGAACGAATTGAAGGCACTTTTCTTAAACGACAAACCTCCGGGTTGACCCGGAGGTTTGTTTTCATGCGGTCTAGAATTGGAACGAATTCATGAGTGCGTCGCCGAACTGCCAGAGTAATCCGAGAGCAAGACAACAACAACACACCAGTACAACAGCGACAATGGCGACGATGATAGGAGTATTGCTCTTCTTCGGCTCGAGCGGTGCAGGGGCGATAGGCGGTGTTTCCATGGTTCCTCCAGATGATGGCAGAATGACTTGCTAGAATGCGCCGATTATATCAGGTAGTTTCTTTGCCAGCACTTTCCATATGAAGTGCTATGGAATTGTATTGTACTGAGTATCTGATCTCAATAGATTCAGAAAACCGCAAGCAGCGCGGGAAAGAGAAGTAGCGCCAGGCTACCTCCTTTGGTCAGCCCGTGGTGGTATTCCTGTTTGACCTTCTATATATCCAGTAAATGATGAACGCGGCGATCACGATCAGGAACGTGCCAACCAGGACCGGCAGGACAATCGCTGCGATGGACAGCACCGTCGCTGCAATATCCTCGGCTATGGATACGGGAACGTTTCCCGCGCCACCGGTAGTTGCCGTCACAGCCGGGCGGAGCGCCCCCGACTTGGCAACATGCACCGACCCGGCGACGAGCACGCCCGCGGCCAGCGCCAATGCGGGATGCAGGTCACTGATCACGTTCGCGCTCGCGGCGAATACGATCGCACCTGCGGCCGGACGAACAATGGTCTGGATCACATCGTTCAGGTGATTGACTGCGGGGACTTTATCTGCCAGCATCTCGATGATGACCAGGATGCACAGCAGGAGTATGATCCATGGGTTGGTCAGGGCATCCCACGGTTCACTGAGGTGCATCAAGTCTGTGTAACGGGCGATCAGGCTTACCAGAAGCAGCGGGATATATGCATTCAATCCCGCGCTTGCTGAAAGGCCAAATGCTGTGAATACGCCGGTGAGTAGTTCCATGTTACCTCCAAATTTATAAGCGGATTCGCCGACGGCTTGCCGTCGGATCTAAAAGCTAGGTTCAACCCAGGGGAAAGCCTCCCCAGGTTCCGGTCAATTTGAGGCGGAGCAAGTCAATGGCTGTGATCATCAGAAAGGCAAGGGTTGTCCCAGCCAGCAAAGGCATCCACATCTGTTTTAATGACGAGAATACATTCTCCTGCCGCATGATCAGGATCCAGACCAGGCTGAAGACCATCATGAGCAGCGTCATTACACCAAGCACGCTCAGGATTGCGACAAGATATAGGAAGATCGGATTTTCGGTAAGCACGATGAGATCGAGGAGCAGGATGATCGCAAGGAGAGCACCCAGCTTTTTCCAGTTAAGGACGTTGCTCTTGTCTGGATTTGTCCATACGCTCTGGTTGAAGGCCGGATGCAGGATCGCAGCCAGCGCAATTCCCATGCCGCTCCCTGTCAGCAGGCGCAGTGTATTGTTCGGCGTGTAAAGAGTGGGAAGACTGTCGAGAGCACCGCCCGCTGTACTTTTGAGCAGGTAAATATAAGAGTTCAATCCGTCGATTGCAAAAAGGAGCAGGAATATTATAAGAGGGATGCCAAGCCTCCAGCCGGGCATTCCGCTCTTCCGCGGACTGAGAATGCCAAGGAAGAGCAGGGAAATTGCAGCGGCATAGAACTCCCCGGTACAGCGTGCGCATAGCGGCAATTGACGGTCGCCGATCTGAAACGACCTTTCGTCGATGCGGTGACAGATGGCATAGCCAATTGAATCTGCCTTCCCGAGCAGGCCTGGCGGCGCGATGGCAAACCAGATGCTGAACGCAATGAGCGCGGCAGCAGGCACCAGCCAGCGGGCAAGATGCGTCCAATAAGTCTGAGTGGATGCCTGTTCCATGAGGCTCATTATATGGGTTTATACGCTGATGTGCAAGAAAGGTTCCATAGGGATGGGCAGCTGCCCTTCCGTATTAAACCACAGTGCCGCCCTTTCGGACGGCACTGGTGGGGCGCTGTGGCTCCTGACCTACTTGAGGAGGGATGCCACAG
>DATFET010000216.1:0-5467 GCA_035250835.1 Anaerolineales bacterium | reverse complement strand
AAGCGTGTACGGCAGATAAACGGTGAGCCGCTGCCCGCCAAGATCATAATTGAGCTGGGTGCCATCGAGCATCATGTTCTCAATAGAGAAGCCTTCTCTTAAGTTGGGCTCCACAGCCAGGACAAGCTCTTTGAGCGCCGCGCCGGTCCGGTTGGTGTAGCGAATTGTTTCATCCACGCCCATCTGGTGGGCGTGGTAATCGAGCAGGACGTACATGCTGTATTGGGTGCGTGCAGAGGCAGGAATAGATGTCGGAGGAGCCAAACGCGTAGCGGTGAACTCGAGAGTGGGCAGCGGCGTGTCGGTCGGTGGGACAGATGTAAAGGTAAAAGCCAGAGTCGGGGTTTCCGTCCCCGGCATCACGGGCTGAAAAGGCGTGAGCGTTGGCGTCCCGTTCGCGCCCGCGGTGACAAATACCAGTGGGGGAGAACCGGATTGAGCGTACTGGGGCAGGCTGCACGAGAGGGAGACCAGGATGAGGAATATGAATGCCAGTCGAAGAGGATGTTTCATAAAAATAATATGCTATCTTGAAATCTGCGCGTCGACTGCGGGACAGAAGAACACTGTCCCTCCGTTACCCTTCGGGCACACTGTCTGCGCGCGGTGTTCTAATAGGTATTCTGAAAATACTGCGTCATCAAATCGGTGATGTCTGCTGCGGTATTCTGATGGAACACGCGGAAGAAATCTGCACCGCTCGCGCGGCCGCCGACAAACTGAGTGTAGTAATCCTTGAGGAAGGTGAAGAAGATTTCATCGCCCACCTTCACCCGCAGGTCCTCGAAGAAGCGCGCGCCCGTCAGGTAGACCTTGTCCCAGTATGGGCGCTGACCGCCGCCGTCATAGATCGTCGTGTCCACATAGCCTGCCTGCTGGAACTCAAAATAACGAAAACTCCACCACCAGTCCACAAGCTCCGGGTACGCCGTTTCATAATAGATGCGCTCACAGTACGTGCTCAACGCCTCATCCAGCCACGGCTCCAGCGCCTGGTCATTGGCAACACTGTCGAACCACCACATGTGAGCGGTCTCATGCGCGGCGATGACAACCAGATAATTTTTCGGCGTGTTGTCGTACAGGTTGAAATAGTCGCGGCTGATAAAATACAGAGCCGAGAACTCCATCCCATCGTTGAAATCGCCCTGCACGGCTGTCAGGGTCTTGTGGCGATAGGGACCAAACTTTTCGGTATAGGCTACCATCGCTTCCACCGTGGTCTGCAGCATGGCTTCACCGGGCGCATCGTAAAAACCGAAGAAATAGCTGTAGACTGTGACGCCTTCGACCTCCCGCGTTGCGACCTTGTAGAAATCACTCATGGACAGGGCAAACGTCCGCCCTGCTTCCAGCACGAATCGGCGAGTCGCTGCTCCTTCGGGCGTGGCAGCGGCATCCGCTGAAGAATCGACCTCCGCGCCCGACGCGGCGATCTGCGGAGCCGCTCCATCTGTAAATGTTACACGGACGTCGAAATCCGCCAGGTCGTAGACGAGATGCTCGCCATAGAACCATGGGTTGTGCAGGATCCATCCCTGCCCGGGCTGGTACGGGACGACAAACGGATACCAGTCCACGAAGTTGACCTGACGGTCCGAGTAGCCATAGATCTGCGGACGGATATCGTTGGAGGCGTCGTTGTATGCCTGCATCTGGGGAAGGATCAGTCCATAGCTCAGGTGAATGACCGCTGTCCTGCCGGGCTCCAATGGCTGAAGAAGAGGGATTTCGAGTCGTTGGGTAAAAGCTTCGAGTTTGTAATTGTTAATGGTTTGATCGTCAATGGAAACAGACTTGAGGCTGAAGCCGCCGCTCCACAAGTTCGGCACCACGGCCAGGACGAGGTTCGTGAGATTCTCGCCCGTCCAGTTGGGCCAGATGATGGTCTGGTCCACGGTCGCGGATTTGGACGCGTAGTTCAACTGCATGTCGATCACATACCGCGGGCGTTCGAGCGCGGGCGTCAGTGTGGGAGGAACTGTGGCTGTTTCAGCAGGCACAGTTGCATCTGCTGGCGCGGTTGTTTCCGTGGGAATCGGGAGTTCAGTTGGAAGTGTTGGGGCACCTGTTGGCGCGGGAGAGGCACAGGATGTGATGAGGAACAGAAAGAGGAAAAAAGAAAGAAGCCGGGTCGCGGGGAGTAGAGGCATGGCGAGTATTTTAACCGATATGAGAGGGTGGAAATTCAATTAACGTATTGTTCCCCACCATTGACGAACGAACATCTTGCCGGGTTCCTTCAGAAGTGAAGCTCAGGATCCCCTCAGCTTTTTCCACCCGAATGCGATGATAAAAAACACGGTCGCGGTCAGTACGATCGCTGCACCGGAGGCAATGCTCAGGTAATAGGACAGATATAAACCGATCACTCCTGAAAGGGAGGCAAAGACCGCGGCAAGCAGCATCATCCTCGATAAGCGATGTGTGAGCAGGTAGGCGGTTGCAGCCGGGGTCACGAGCATAGCGACCACCAGCGCCACGCCGACAGTTTGCAGGGAGACCGCCACGGTCACTGCGATCAGACCCAGCAAAAGGTTGTTGAGCATGCCGACCGGAAGCCGCAGGGTCGCCGCAAGGACCGGGTCAAAGGACAGGGTCAGGAACTCCTTATAAAAAGCGAAGATGACGAGCAGCACAGCCCCGCCAAAGAACAGGATCAGCCATAGACTTTGGGTTGAGACGCTGAGCACGTCCCCGAACAGGAAGTGAGTCAGGTCCACAGCGTAACTACGGACGGTGGAGATCAGGGCGATGCCGAGCGCGAACATGCCAGCGAAGATAATGCCGATGGCGGTGTCCTCTTTGATCTGTGCATTGCGGCTGATCGCGCCGATCCCCAGCGCGGCGACAATTGCTGTCCCGAGTGCCCACCAGAAGAGCGGCTCACGCGCCCCGCCGCTGACGAGGTACCCCAGTGCAATGCCCGGCAGGATGGTGTGCGCCAGCGCATCGCCGAAGAAGGCCATACCCCGCAGGACAACGTACGTCCCCACCACCGCACATACGATGCCAACCAGAACAGCCGCGATCATACCGCGCTGCATGAATCCATAGGATAAGGGCTGGGATAAAAAGTTAATGAGTGTGGTCATGTTCCCCTTCATCACAGCAGTCATCAACAGTCAGGATGTCCTCACCGCTTGAGGAGCGCAGCCTGCCGCCATAAGCGCTCAAAAGATTTTCAGTTTGCAGCACTTTGTCGGGGAGACCAAACGCTACCATTCGATGGTTCAACAACAGGATGCGGTCAAAGTGACGGGCTGCCTGCTCCAGGTCATGCGTTGCGACCATCACAGTGACATGCTGATCACGGAGGGTATCCAGCAGGTTCAGCAGGCTCTCCTGGGCAGGTGTATCCAGGCCAGTCAGCGGCTCATCCATCAACATCAGCTCGGCTTCCTGGGCGAGGGCGCGGGCAATGAACATGCGCTGCTGCTGTCCACCCGAGAGCTGGTTGATCTGGCGCGCAGCAAGGTTTGAGAGCTCGACAGTCTCGAGCGCTCGGTTGACATGCTCCCAGTCCTTCTTGTGAGGCCAGTTCAGCGGACCCAGCTTTGCCGAGCGCCCCATTATGACCACGTCCGCGACACTGACCGGGAAATTCCAATCCACCTGGCTGCGCTGCGGGATGTAGGCAATGCACACGTGCTCACGCGGCCGCGAGCCGGAGATGGTCACCACGCCCGATGTGGGCGGCAGGACGCCTGAGACGACCTTGAACAACGTACTTTTGCCTGCACCGTTCGGTCCGACCACTGCGATGCGTTCACCCTCATGCAGATGGAAAGTAATATCCTCCAGTGCGAGTCGACCGTTGTAACGCACCGATAGATGCCTCACATCCAGGATGGGTTGATTGGGTTGGTGGGATATATTTGGATACATTGTTATTCCAAGGCATTCACGATCTGTGTGACATTATGCTTCATCATGTCAATGTAGGTCGAGGCGGGCGCGCCGTCGGTCAAGGATTCGAGATGAAGGTCCGTGATGACTCGTACACCCGTTTCGTCCGCGATCTGACGGGCGAAGGTTGCGTTATCGGAGGCATCCAGGAATATGGCAGACGCTCTGCTGGATTTGATCTGGTCGATCAACGAAGCCAGTTGCTGCGCCGAAGGTGAGGCGTCCGAGCTGAAGCTTTCGATGACCGTGCCAAGCAGCTTAAATCCATAACGATCTGCAAAGTATCCCAACGCCTTATGGTTAGTCACAAGCAATCGTTTCTCGCTAGGGATCTGTTCGATCTGCTCAAGGATCCATGCGTCGATCTCTTTCAGTTTAGCCAAATAAGCATCCGCATTTGTTTTGTAGACTGCCTCGCCTTGCGGATCGAGATGGGTGAGCGCGTCACGGATATTCTCGACGTACAGGATGACATTGTTTGGGTCCAGCCACATGTGCGGATCGGGACTTCGCTCCGTATCTTCGCGTGGACCGATTCCAGCTGAGGCTGTGATGATCGTCGCCTCTCCGCCGGCGCTTTCGAGCAGCGACTCCAAAAATTGCTCATATCCCGCGCCGTTGACGATGATCAACCGACTCTCAAAGATTTTCGCTGCATCGCGCGGCGTGGGCTGGTACGAATGAGGATCGGTCCCCGCGGGCAATAGTGATTCCACCTGGACGCGGTCACCGGCGATGTTGCGCGTGATGTCCGCCAGCAGGGGGGTGGATGTCAGAACAACAGGAGCAGTCTCCCCTGAGTCCGACGCGGGTGTTCCTCCACACGAAGAGAAAAGCAGGGTGAGCAGGAGGAGCATCAAGCAGCGATGACTCATGCCTGTCCCTTTTTGCAGTTGGGACACAGCCCGAAGAGCTGCAGCCAGTGTTCGGTGATCTGGAAGCCTGTTTTGCGGGCGATGGATTTGATCAGGGTCTCGAGGTCGTCGCCCTCGAACATGGCGGTTTCGCCGCACTGCCTGCACACGAGCAGATGCTGGTGACCGGCCGGCGCCGTGATGAATGCCTGGCAGCCCCGCGGCTGGTGGACACGCTGGATGAGTCCCTGCTCTTCGAGCGCTTCGAGTGTGCGATAGACCGTGACGAGTCCCAGGGCGGGATGCGCGGCGCGGGCTTCATCGTAGACCTCAATCGGGGTGAGAGCCTGCGTGCTGTGCGTCATGATCTCCACCACGGCCCGCCGCGCGTCTGTGAGACGGTAGCCTTGTTCGTTCAACTGGATCAGCCAGGGGTGTTCACTCATATCATTTCCTGAAATTGAAAATCATTTTCAATTACGATTATACAAAAATCCCCCATTCTGTCAAATGCCGGCTTGATTTGGTGTTTAAGGTTCGACCGGGTACCCGCTGGCGCGCCATTCGCTCAGCCCACCTTGCATGCTGGTGACCTGCTCGAAGCCGGCAGTAAGCAGGATGTCCCGTCCCTCCTGGGAGCGGTTGCCCGAACGACAGATAACTACGATTTCCCGATCACGCGGGAGTTCGTTCAGCCGTGAAGC
>DATFET010000214.1:0-9244 GCA_035250835.1 Anaerolineales bacterium | reverse complement strand
CCCCGCCAATGATCACTAGTCTGCGCGGAAGCTGCTGTAGTTCCATCAGACTGGTGCTGCTGAAGACACGTTGGCTCTCCTGCAAGCCTTCAATTGCAGGCGTGAAAGGCAATGATCCTGTATTGATAAAGATCCTTTTGGCGTGCACTCGTAGCGATGAACCTTCGCCATTATTATTGGTAACTTGTATATCATAGGGCGTGACAAATGAAGCCTTACCGTCGATAACGGTCACATGCGAATTGTTAGTCAAATTGTCATAGTTTCGTTGACGAAGAAAGGAAACAAGTTCGTCTTTTTCAACCAGTGATTTCTGGTAATAGGCTTCCTTCTCTTCAAAGATATTAAATTTGAATTTATGAGCACCCTCAGCCGCCAAAGCTAAGGCTTTTGAGGGGATGCAGGCAATGTTGATACAGGTACCACCATACATCGCCTTTGATTGCTCAATGACTGCTACATCGATTCCTTTACTTCCGAGATAGGAAGCCAATGTTTTTCCGCCTTTTCCAAAGCCAATTACGACTGCTTCATACTTCTGGTTGTTCATAAACTTTTCTCCTAGAAGAGCGGGATTTGAGTCATGACAACAGCGCGACGAAAGCATCGAATAAATAGTCAAAATTCACAGGCACGCCAAAGGGTACGACTGTGCCCTCCAGGACGAGAACTCAACAGCTAATTGCAACCAGAGCTAAGGTGGGTGATTTGCCGCGATGCGAGCCCGGCCAGGCATGATGTCGTTCTATGCATCGGATTTTTAGGAGGAAGGACCCGATTTAGTTGCACTCAAAAAGTGCTGCACAATCAAGTCACAAAAATTATAGCATGGTTGCCTTGTCAATATCAGAAGGAATAGTGCTGGGAGCATGGCAAAGAGGAGAGTGAACGAAATCGGTGATGTGAAAGGAGTATTTCGGGAATTGATGTTTTCGCAATTGGCGCTGTTTGAAGTAATCGATAAATAAACAGACAGCGCAGTACAAGGCATAGGGACACCGTGAAAAACAACGCGACGAACGAGCAAGACGAGCCAGCCGGAGTTCAGCATTGTTGCCTTCGACTGCATAGGTGTCGGACTTGCCTTCTGAAACTGCATAATGACCCCAGTGATACCACAACGACGCATGCACATCCAAAGCGTCACTGAAATACCAGGTGGCTTTGGGTGCGATAACAAAACAATGAACTTCGAAATTGAGTCGCCTTTCCTTTTGGGTGCAGTTTTGGTGCAATTGGGATAGAGATAATGAATTTATTGGACTGGTTGGATGAAAACCGCCCAATTCTGTAGAGTAGATAGACACATTGGACACCATTTACTCAAAAAACAGTAATTTTTACATCGCTAGGTTCGAGGTTTAAGTCCTCGGCAAGGAGCTTTTGACAAAAAAAATTGCCCTAGTACTCCAACAAGATTAAGTTGGAGAGCAGCTTAGCCTGCAAACTCGATAAACAGCCCTTCAGTTTAAGATTGTCCGAGTACTAGCTATTCGGTTGGGGCAAATTTTTGATTTAATGTGAGTGCTATTGTCTCACAGCACAGGCGGATACGCTCCTTATCCGCATCGATCAGGTGACCGGTACAGCTTTCATTCTGCACGAGATGAACGTGGCGAAGGAGCTCCTGCCGCACCTCTGATGGTTTCGCTGCCTGGCCAATGGTATCGATCGCATCGAGCATGGAGAGCAGCACCGTGGCATTGTCACAGCTGGCATGTCGCAGCATGTCGAAAGCTGCTCCGAGGAGTGTCGCTGGCGAAGGCGGCTCAAAGATGAGGCGCAGCTTGCCATCGCTGTCAAAGAAGTTCGGACTGCTATCACCATGACGGACGTAGGTTGCCAGACCATCAGCCAGGTAATCCAGGCAGGTCATGGCAGTGAAGGGATCATTGATGGCCGGGGACATGGCGCGCACAGCGACTTCCACCAGCTGATTGATGGCATATTCGATATCCTGGGTAGGCGTGCGCTGGTTTCCGGTCTGGACGGCGCGACCCAGCTGTATCCCCAGCCGCTCATCCACTTCCGCAGCAGGCCATACCAGGGCGACGGTCTCGCCCCGTCCGACGAATTGGCCAGGCAGGCATAAAAGCCGCAGGGTCAAATCCTTTTCTTTCGCCAGATTCACGATGATTTCCGGATCGACGTATTGTATATAGCCTGTGTCCGTCATTTTGAGCGGATATGCCTCCTGATCAATCAAAGCCTTGGTTAAATATTCCTGGTACTCCCTGCGTGTCTCCTGGTATTCACCTGGACGCTCCCTTCCAATAGCTTCCATTAATTCTGTCCCGGCAGCCTTTACAATAATGGGCGCCTGGAGCATCATGCTAATATGCTGGATGAGGATGATCAGCGAGGCAAAAGTTGCCATGGAGAGGATCAATCCAACGGTGACAGAAACCTGGGGCAGATCGGCCCGTGGCAGTTCCGCTGCTGGTACGGCCAGGGCAGTGAGAATACAATAGGTAAATGTTCCGACAAAAGTTCCCAGCACCAGCTGGGTGGTGCGGTCTCGCAGAAAGACGCGCAGCAGGCGCGATCCGAACTGGGCTGCCACTGTGCTCAAGGGGAGTGTAAGCAGCGAGAAAACCACCCCGGCGGTCGCCAGGATCGTACCGGCCAGGCCGATCATGGCAGTGCGCATTTCATTGGCTGTCCCGGCAAGAATAAATCTGGAGTTGTGTAATACTTCATCGGGAATTTGGGCATCCAGCCAGCCCATCAGCCGGGCCAGGAGGAGTGCAGCCAGGGCCATGACCAGCGGCACAAACCACAGACTTACTTTTATGCGGTCCCAGAGATAACGTGCAGCGACTCTTCTCATCGTTCGTGATCTCATATTACGCCTCCGATCGGCTTAACTTACCGATCCAACTATGAAGATGGATTTACGAATGTTTTCACAAGGAGCCATCTGAAGACTCTGAATATCATGTTTCTGCGGTTTCCTGATCGACCCGTTCAGGAGTGTCTGACTGCCGGGCCAGAGCCAGCGTCAGCAGGGCAGTCAGCAGCGCGCTGGCGACCACAGCAACGGCGACAACGGCTGCTGTCTCCTTTTGCACCAATGTGATGGTGAAGAGTGCCGCAAACAATGGCGCTCGCAGGGCAGCGACAAGCGCGCCTGCCATGGTTGCTGCGACGGTAACTGCAACGGGAATATTGGGGAACAACTGATCCACCGCCAGGCCCATCGCAACGCTGGCGAACATCAAGGGAAAAATATAGCCGCCCTTCCAGCCGGTAGCCAGCAGCAGGGCTGTCGCAAACAGCTTGGCCAGCGACAGTACGGTCAACATCACCACGCCAATCTCCGCGGCCCTGGACATCAGGTCAACAATCTGTACTTCGCCGGAATACAAAGTCAATGGTAAAAGCGCTCCGATCACGCCCATGCCCAGGCCGCCGATCAATCCCCGCAGGACCAGCCGGTCTTTCATGGGTAGAAAGAATTGCTGCAATCGCCTGAGGGAGGTCATAAACAGCATACCCATCAGCCCTCCGAGGAGGCCCAGCGGTACAGCAAAAAACAGATCATTCATCTGGGGTACATAATCCGGAAACCGGTATAAGGTTTGGAAGAAGGCTCCACTGAGCAGGACAAAAACGACAGTTGCAGCCGCCGATGCCAGCAGGCTGGGGAACAGCACCCAAAAATATTCCTTACGGGTTTCCCCCGTCCCACCTTTGGCCGACTCAAGACCCAGGACAGCCCCGCCTAACGGCGCAGTGATAAAGGCTGCCAGCATCCCACTGACCCCAGAGTAGCCCATGGCGCGCGTTTCCTTGTCGTTGAGCTTCAGCCGGTCGGAAACCCAGGTCCCGATCCCGCCGCAGGCGTCGGCTAAGGGTGCTTCGGGGCCAAGGCTCGCGCCGGCGATCAGGGACACTAAAGCAGTGACCACCATCCCGGGTGCGGTGCGATACTCGAAGCGCCCGGTCCTGCCGAATTCCAGCATCATTTCGGCAAAGATCCCGGTATGGTCGCCAAACAGCCTCACCAGCAGACCGACCAGCAGCCCGCCAAGCGTGCAGACCAGAAGCGTGAAGAGGCGTGGGTCCAGCCCGCTGGAAAGTGTAGTCTCCTCCCAGACCAGTTCCGTGCCGAGGTGGACCAGGGTGATAAAAGCAAAGGTGATTACGGCGCTGATCACACCTATCAGGACAACCAGTACCAGCAACCGGATGTACGAAACAGGCTTGGCTTGTGTGTCAATCATGGTGTCTCCCTTGTTCAGAGTGAAATTAAAACCGCTGGGCTGATCACCGAGCGGTTCTACTTCCACAATTGTGTTACGCTATTTAGCTTTGAGCTCTGCAGCCAATTCGACTCTAACGGGAACGGCTTCAACAATCCCGGCATTCCTGCTAGTCATTTCCCAGCACAATTCCTGGAATATCTCAGCCTTGATGCTACGTTCGAACATGGCGAAAGCCGTTTCTGACAACGCGCCGACTGCCATCATTGGCTCTTGGATCGATGTATGTATGATCCGCACTATGCAGCGGGTTCAGCGGGTTCGCTGTCCGGGTTCTTAGCCCCCATGCTGCGGACGCTTTCCACCGCGCTCTGTCCCTGTTCCTTGAGCTGGCGAGCAAGCTCGTCTGCACGGACACGTGCTTGCTCTGCTGACTGCTGCGCCTTGTCGCGCAGCTCGATCGATTTTTCCTTGATCTGTGCCCGGGTCATCTCACCCGACTGGGGAGCGAGCAGTAAGGCCAGAACCGCTCCACTCAGACCTCCAATAAGCAAGCCTGCAGCGAATGCGCCGAATCCGTTTTGATCTGACATGGCAACCTCCTTAAGGTGTGTTTTCTATTTTCTCAGGACACGCAACAATTCTAAAATACGGTTAAATCCTGCCAGGTAGCCCTGAAGCTTGATGACAGGCTCAACAGCATTCTCACTCAAAAATTCGGTGGTGCCGCGCAGGGTGTTTACGGTTTCTTTGGTCGTAATGAGGATGGGTTTTACTTCGTTCTGTAGAAGATTGGTCAGGCTGGCAATCTGGATGATCAGTATGACCAACGCAACGCCGATGACCAGCGATTCAATTGCGACGAAAATAATAAGAACGTCCCGGATCTTATCGGTCGGCGTGGCTGGCTGCAACAAGTAGGAGATCGCCACCACGCCCAGCAGTACTAATAAGACAACTACACCTATGATGATATAGAGGGTCTTTTTGTTGTCCTGTGGTGTTTCCGGCTGTACCTGCTGAACTGCTTGAGGACGAGGCAGCGCCTCTGGAAGCGGTTCCTCGAATTCTTCAGGGGAGAGCTGAGGATTTCCCATGGATTAATTATAACTTTAAAAGTGTTATTTCTACAGAAATAGCCGTAGGGATTCTTGCGAGCCGATGCAAGAGTGAGACGAGCATAGCAAGTCCTCGGCAAGGAGCTTTTGACAAAAAAATTTGCCAGCTGATCGGCTGGGACAATTTCTTTCCTGGTGACCGTGTAAGGTCATGAATACAGGGTTAAAAAAGTAAAGCACCCAGATGTATATCTCCATTGGAGCAGCGGTCTAGACAAACCAGGTGCTTTACCCTTAAATTTTAGTAGTTATTGTGAAACTTGTATGTCAGGAAACTTTGATAAACGTGAGGTTTGCAAAACGATAGAATTTCTTAATATTTTTCATCCATACCGGAACCGGCAACTCCCTAAAAGCTCTAATTCGGGGCTTTCTGAAAGTAGTTGGCTGTTATGACATCCAGAATAGCGCGATACAGTGAGGGCTTTACCCGCATGCATAGGGAACATAAATAGATCCATTCAGCCATTTTTCATTTACACTATCTTCTGCAACCCTCCTTGATAACAGTTCCCACCAACTTTCGTACTTGAAATTGAATACAAGATATGTCCATTTCGAACCTTTGTTCGATCGAGTGGACTTGTGAGGAAGGGGCATCCATGGCTAAATATAGTAAAAAAGCAGGCAAGGAAGTTGAAAAGCGGTAAATCCAGCAAGAAAGTCAAAAGCCGGAAACAGGCGATCGCGATCGGCCCCTCGAAGGCTCGCAAGTCAGGAGCCAAGGTACCAAAGAAGAAATCGTCGAAGTATTCAAAGAAGAATTCCTGATCGGTAAAGCGCCGTTACACTAGACCCCTTTTGGGGTCTAGTCCGTTTTATTCATGGACTGCGTGAGAGTGGGATTCCCTGGAACAAATCTTTCTCTGTGGAAGTCCTGATGATAAGGAGGCACACATGAAAAAATTGATTGCCTTCACTTTTGCGTTATTCCTTGCGGCATGCTCGTTTCTTCCCTCGGGGAGCAGTATTTCCACACCGATTTCGATCACAGCGGAAGTGAGCACGGTCATCGCGGAGACACCGGGAACGCTGCCAACAGACGGACCTTCACTCACACCAGTCCCGTCAACATTTATCCCAACACTTCCATCAGGATTTTCTCCAACGGAATTGAAATACCGGGTGCTGGATGAATATCCCGATTTTTTCTTTTGCGATCCCGATTATTACCCGGTCGCGCGGGAGGATGAAATGGTCCTGGCGCAGCAGCGCTTCCCGGAACTGCAAGCGGATCAGGAGGAGTTTCAGGCTATCCTTGAGCATAACGGGTTGGGCGGTTCAACCACCTTCACCGATGAACAGAAACTGCTCATCTATCATGAGCATAAAAAATTGAATGCCATCTACTTCCAGCTCGTCGAGGATAAGTATCAGTTCCAAATCCAGACGGGGTCGGAGGGTCAGCAGGGAACGATCGTCAGCGCGACGATCGACGGCAGCGGCTCGATCGACGAGTTGCAGCGTGAGCCGGGTTTCCCATCCTGCCCCATTTGCCTGGCGGCAGAGACCCTGATCGACACGCCGCGCGGCGCTGTCCGTGTAGAGGACCTGCGAGTGGGAGATCCGGTCTGGACGCAGGATGAAGCGGGTCAGCGCGTACCTGCATCCATTCTGAAAACTGGACATGCGAGAGTCCCCGCAGACCATCCGATGATTCACATCCTTCTAAGCGATGGACGCGAGCTGTCGGCCTCCGCCGGTCATCCCACCACCGATGGACGTAGCCTGGGCGATCTCGAAATAGGAGACATCCTGGACGGTACCATGATCGTTGAACTTGAGAGGGAGCTGTACGATGAAACCCACACCTTTGACATTCTCCCGTCGGGAGCTACAGGTTATTACTGGGCGAACAGAATTTTGATCGACAGCACACTGTCATTCCCCTAAAAGAAAAGAGAGAAGGTCACGCTGACCTTCTCTCTTTTCTTTTTCGTAAACCTATTCGGTCTTATCGGTGCTCTTGGTCTCCGGACTTTTTTCGGTGGGCTTGCTTTCCGACTTGCTGGCTCGCGAGCTCTCCCCTGAGGAGGAACGATTATCGGTGGCATAGAAGCCAGAGCCTTTGAAGATGATCTTGGTGGGGGTGATCACTTTCTTCAACGACTTTTTTCGGCATTCCGGGCAGGTCTTCAATGGCGCATCGCTAAACGACTGATGTTTCTCGAACTGGACACCACACGAGTCGCAGCGGTATGTATAAACAGGCATTCTTCTTACTCCTTGATTGCGGCGCTGATTATAGCGCGCCGATGTAAGCATGACAAGTAAATTTTTCTAAGAGATCTGTTAACAGGCTCTGAATACACCGCCTTATAGCGGATGGTTCAGGTCCCATAAAATCCGTAAACCGTCGAGAGTCAGCCAGGGTGCGATGATCTGGATTACATCCGTTTCCTGGGCAATGATCTCAGCCAATCCGCCCGTTGCAATGACTTTCATCTGCGGGCCAAGCTCGCGTCGGAAGCGCTCCACCATGCCTTCCACCATGCTCACATAACCAAACAGCAGTCCTGCCTGCATGGCGTGGACGGTGTTCCTGCCAATGACCGATGGAGGCCTTTGAAGGTCGATGCGCGGCAGCTTGGCGGCATGCGTGAAAAGGGCTTCGGTTGCCAGATTGATTCCCGCAGTAATTGCGCCGCCCAGGTATTCGCCGTCCCTGGTGATTGCATTGAAAGTGGTCGCGGTGCCAAAGTCAATGACACAGGCCGGTCCGCCGTACAGGTACATGACTGCCACCGCGTCGGCGATGCGGTCTGCGCCAACTGCCTTGGGATCCTCATAACGAACCTTGATCCCGGTCTTGATTCCAACGTCGACGACGAAGGGGTCTTTTTCGAGATATTCCCTGCATGCCTGCACCACGCGTCCCGTCAACTGCGGCACGACAGAGGCCAGGCAGATTGCTTTCAATTCCTGGATCGTATGGCCGGCATTTTGCAGAAGTCCCTGGAATTGCAGGCCGTATTCGTCCGGCATACGGGCATGATCGGTGGCAAGTCTCCAGTGCGAACCCAGGATGTTGCCATTATACAAGCCGAGTGTGACGTTGGTGTTGCCGATGTCAATGGTAAGTAACATGGAGACCTTTAGGGAAGGAGGAGATCAATGTCAATAGATTCTACCATCCGTTCCCACATTCACACGATAGGATATTCATTACTAAATGGATTCAATGATCTCCGCGACCATATCGAACTTGTTGAATTGGGGCATGATGTACACGCCTCCCGCCCACGCCTTGAGCTGATCGATCAATTCGACGGCCACGTCCACCCCGGCGAGTGCCCCATTTTCACCTGCGTCTTCGACGCGTTTGCGCGTCTTCTCTGGGATAAAGATACCGGGCACTTCGTGATGCAGGAAGTTTGCATGCCTCACACTGATGAGCGGCAGGATGCCCACGAGTACCCGCTTGTCGAATTTGCCATACTTGGATTCGTAGGCTTCCAGAAGCCTGGGTCCATCTTCGTTGCGATAGACCGGCTGTGTTATGAAAAAGTCTGCACCGGCCTGGACCTTGCGGTGCAGGTTCTTGATCTCACTCTCCAGGTTGGGCGGACACAGGTTGAGCGCCGCGCCGACGAAGAAATTTGTTGGCTGGCCGATCGAAGTGCCTGAGTGATCCACGCCGGTGTTGAATCCTTGTTTGATGAGCTTGATCAAGCCGGAGGGTACCAAGTCATAGTTATCCATGGCCTCAGGGTAATCGCCTACTGAGGTGGGGTCGCCCATCACGACGAAGACATTGCGGATCCCAAGGGCATGCACGGCGAGCAGGTCTCCCTGGACGCGCAGAAGATTCCGTCCGCGCGTCGGGAAGTGGAGTGTCGTCTCGACCCCGACCTTGCGCTGCAGCACATCGCACACCGCCCAGGCAGACATCCTCATGCGCGCCATCGGAGAGTCGGCAAC
>DATFET010000206.1:0-11057 GCA_035250835.1 Anaerolineales bacterium | reverse complement strand
TGGCGATTGTGTTGATCTTAATCTCCTTGTTGATCATTACGCTCAATCAGAGGCTGGTCGGGACGCGCAGGAGTTATGAAACGATTGGAGGGAGAGGCTTTGTTGCGCAGGTGACCAAGCTGCGCCAATGGAAAAACGTTTTTTTCGTCGGTGTGATTATTGTTCAGTCCCTCATCATTGTTATTCCACTTGGCCTGCTTATCTGGTCTTCCCTGATGCTGCTGGATGGAAATTACAGCTTAAGCAACTTGTCTTTACAGCACTGGATCGGACCGCGCGGCACGATCTATAACCACGGGGAGCCTGGCGTTTTGCTCAACCCAAAGATCTATAAAACGGCATGGAATTCCATCCGGCTCTCGTTATGGACAGCATTCTTTACGGCACTGTTTGGTGTGATCCTCGGTTATGCCATTGTTAAGAACCGCGGCACGCGGCTCAGCAGGTTGGTCGAGCAACTTGCCTTCCTTCCCTATGTGATCCCTGGCATTGCCTTTGGTGCCGTCTATATTGCTATGTTTGTCCAACCCCTGGGTCCTCTCCCGGCTTTGTATGGAACCTTCAGCCTGCTGGTACTGGTTTCGATTGCAGATAAGATTCCCTATTCCTCCCGCTCAGGAGTATCTGCAATGATGCAAGTTGGCAGGGAATTAGAGGAAGCAGCCCAGGTCGCGGGGGCAAGTATCTGGAGACGATTCAAAGCGATTATCCTGCCTCTAACGAGCGCCGGATTCGTATCCGGGTTTTTGCTTACATTTATTTCCGTCATGCGTGAACTTTCATTGATCATCCTGCTGGTCACACCAGAAACTCAGGTGCTTGCCAGCCAAACCATGTTTTATATCGAAAACGGGGATGGGCAAATGGCCAATGTTGTCATCCTCATCTTAATCGCCCTGGTGACACTGGGCAGCTTTGTCATCAGCCGCTTCCGTGGCGGCAGCCTGAAAAAAGGCTTAGGAATGTAAGGAGATCTAAGTGGCAACAACAATCACTGTTAAGAATCTCACGAAATACTTCGGGTCGGTGAAAGCAGTCAATAACGTCAGCCTGAATATCGAGCCGGGATCGTTCCTCACCCTTTTGGGCCCATCCGGTTGCGGCAAGACCACTCTGCTCCGTTGTATAGCCGGGCTGGAAGAACCGGACGGTGGGGAAATTTACATCGGCGATAAACTGATTTTTTCTTACGATAAGGGGATATCGCTGCCCTCCGGGAAACGAGACTTGGGCCTTGTTTTCCAAAATTACGCCCTCTGGCCGCACATGAAGGTCGAAAAGAACATTACCTTTGCGCTTGAGACCCAAAAATTGAGCAAAGAAGAAATGCGAAAGCGCGTGAAAGATACGCTCGCCGAGGTACAGATGCAAGGGTATGAAGACCGCTATCCGCGCGAGATGAGCGGCGGACAGCAGCAGCGCATTGCTCTGGCACGCATGCTGGCGTATCGCCCCAAAGTATTCCTGATGGATGAGCCGCTATCCAATCTGGATGCCCGCCTTCGCATGGACATGCGCGCGGAACTGAAACGCCTGCACCATAGCTCTGATGCCACTACCATTTTTGTGACGCACGATCAGGTCGAGGCGCTCACCATGTCAACCAAGATCGCTGTCATGAAGGATGGCGTTCTTCAACAACTGGACACGCCAGATGTGGTTTACCATTATCCAGCCAACCTGTTCGTCGCGGATTTCATAGGCAACCCGAAGGTGAACCTGTTGGATGGTTTGGTCGACGGCGATAGGTGTGTAAAGGTGGGCAGTTTTAATCTTGACATGGTGACGGGCAATGCGCGAGGAGAGGTGGTGGTTGCGGTACGACCCGAAGATGTCACCATCTCCACCCAGCCGGCGTCAGATGGCGTGGAGTTCAACGTGTATTCCGTGCTGCCGTCGGGGTCTGAAACGACGATCATCGCTTCGCGGGAGAATGTCGAAATCACCGTCAAAGAAAACGGCGTCAGCAGGATCAAGATGGACGACAAGATCTGGCTGAAATTCCATCCGAATACACTCAACCTGTATGATAAACAAAGCGGGAATTTGATTCCCGGGAAAAACTAGGCGCGGGATTTTTTCGCGACAGATCGATTTTTAGCAGAACTGATTCGAAAGGAGGCTCCCAGCATCACTTTGTAGGAACAAACATCCGTTGACGTTCATAAGGCTCGAATACCTATTCAGTTAACACGAGGAGGAAGAAATGAATACCCTTGCAAGATTTATAACGTTCTTTGTGCTGGTCAGCCTGCTGGCAGCCTGCGGCGGCGCCCCTGCCACACCAGGATCAGACTCTACAGCCTCGGAGGGGGAGCTCACTGCCGCGGAACAATGGGCGAAAGCAAACGGGGTTGGACCCTACCAGGCTGCCGAGGAAGATTGGGAAGCGATCGAAGCAGCTGCCATCGAAGAGGGCAGGGTGGTCGTATATGCCAACTCATCCAAGTTTGAGAAAATGCTGGAGTCCTGGAACGCCTTGTATCCTGAGATCGCCCTCGAAGGCGGCGATACCGATGATGTGGCAACAAAAATGGCTGCCGAACAGGAATCTGGTAATGTTGTCGGAGATGTCTGGTTCAACAGCAACGGGCACCTGTTATATGGTGAATTCATGCCCAATCAATGGCTCTGGTGGTATACCCCGCTAGGTGTAGAGGTGGCAGATGTCAGCCCCGAGCGGCCCTACCCGCTGGCGCGCCGTTCTGTGGATGTGATCGGTTACAACTCGGAAATCAACCCGAACGACTGCCCCGTCACGAATTGGTGGCAGTTTACGGAACCGGAACTCAAGGGAAAATTCTACATGGAGGATCCAATCTCTGACTCTAGCACGACAGCCAAGATCACTCTGATTGAACAGCATGCGGATGAAATGGCCGCGGCATACAAAGAACTCTATGGGAAGGATTGGACCGAGGACGAAGCATACGGAGATGATACACCGAGTGCTGGCTATCTGTACCTCAAGAAACTGGCTCGCAATCAGCCGGGGATTCAGCCGGGCGGAGATGAGGTGGACGCTGCATACGCTACATTAGGCATGGATCCCTCCGCAGAACCTGGCTATGGCTGGACGGGTTTGGACAGCTATCAGAGCACTCAGGATGGGGAAATGGCAATGGCTCCATGTTATGACCTCAAACCGGTAGCAGGCATCTTAAAGGCAACCTATCTGGGGATTGCCAATAACGCTCCCCATCCCAATGCATCGAAGCTTTTCATCAAATTTGCGCTTTCACAAGAGGGCTTTGAGCCATGGAACGAGTTTGGCGCTTATCCCTCTGTTGTCGGTATGCCGATCGCGGAAGGCATGCCGCCTCGGGACGAGATCAGGCTCTGGCCCAGCGACGACCTGTACGCTTATCAGAATCTGAGCAAGATACGTGACTTCTGGGCGGTTAACCTTCTTACGCCCTAGCATCTGTCTGCATACGCCAGCCCTTTGGACACGGGCAAGCTGCCCGTGTCCAAAGGACCACGATGAAACGAATTCAGAATTCAGGTTTACACAAAGCAATGCTCATGAACTCCTAGATCCAGGTTCACGAATCTAGGTGGGAATATGGAACATTGTCGAATTCCGGAGAGTGATGAACATCCAGGCTGTTTTTTTTGACATGGGAGGCACGATCGAGACCTTCGGCTATACGCGCGAGCTGCGACTGGGGACGACAGGGGTAATCCAGCGGCGGCTCTTCAATGCCGGTATCGATTTGCCTCTCACCACAGAAGGACTCTATGAGGTCATCTCCAGCGGTTTGCACAAATACAAACAATGGAGCATACAAAACATGGAAGAACTGCCTCCGCAGCGAGTCTGGGCTGAGTACGTTCTTTCTGGTTGGATGGTGGATCGAAACAAGCTGTCTGATCTTGCAGAAGATTTGATGTTTCTGATTGAAACTGATTTTTATCACCGTGCCATGCGGCCGGAAGTGCCTGAGGTTTTACAGACGATCAAAGAAATGGGCTTGGAAATCGGGCTGATCAGTAATGTCAACAGCCGGGGGCAGGTGCCGGTGAATCTAAAGAAGTATGGAATTATCGATTATTTTCATCCGATCGTTTTGTCAAGCGAATATGGGTACCGCAAACCCGATCCAGCAATCTTTCATCATGCAGCCCGGCTTGCAAACGTGCCAGCTAGTCGGTGCGTCTATGTGGGGGACCGCATCGTGCGAGATATCGAGGGTGCGCGCCGCGCAGGGTATCCACTGGCAATCCAGATTCAACATGATTTTGCGCATGGAGAAAACGATCAAGGCTCGACGCCGGATGCTGTCATCACTAACCTGACTGAACTCCTGGACATCCTGAAAAAACACTGCAGCAGCGCCCAACCAGATACCGATAAAAGAAAAATTCGTGCCGTAGTCTTTGACGCCGGAGATATTCTTTACCATCGCCCACAGCCCGGGCATCATTTTGCCGCCTTCCTCCGAGAATTGGGATTGGAACAAAGCCCTACTTTTGCTCAACAGAAAAAAGCCATCCAATCGCAGGCTTACCGGGGGCAGATCACGCACGAGCAATATCGCGAGGCGGTAGTGGGGATCTACGGACTGATGCAGCCCAGCCTGGTGGAACGCGGCAAACAGGCCTTGATCGCTGACGATGGAAATGTCACGTTTTTCGAAGGTGTCGCGGAAACGCTGCTTGCATTGAAAAAACAGGGCTACTTGTTGGGGATTGTGACCGATACGGCGAACTCTATCTCTGCGAAATTGAAATGGTTTGACCGCGGCGGATTTGGTCATGTATGGGACTCGATCATCTCTTCCATGGACATTGGCACGCGCAAGCCTGATCCTAAGATCTATCAAGCGGTCCTGCAACAGTTGGGTCTTTCCCCTGATCGGGTTCTTTTCGTGGGGCATAAAGCATCTGAACTGTCCGGGGCCCGTGCAGTTGGGATGCGAACCGTGGCGTTCAACTACGATCCAGATGCCAGCGCCGATTATTTCACCGAAAAATTTTCGGATCTACTGCAGATCCCTGATTTACGGAGTGCCGCATAATTTACTTGAAATAAGCCTTTCATCCCACCAGCACATATAAAAAGTAAAGTTAGTTATGAGACAAGCGGTAGGATTCTATGAACAACCAAATTAAAGCGATTTTATTTGATATGGGGGGTACTCTGCGGAGGACTGCCAAGCGGACTCCCGAGGAGAAACAGCAGGGCATCCAGAGTATTTTAAACCTTCTCGGCGTTGAGCGGCGAGTGGATGAGTTTGCGTCACTTCTATCTGAGAGGGCGCTGGCTTATAAAAGTTGGGCTGAGCAAACCCATATTGAGCTCACGGAAAGCGGTCTGTGGACGAAATGGATGCTTCCCGATTTTCCCCCCGAACAGGTCAGCAAGATGGCAGTTCAACTCAACCAGCTCTATCGCGAAGCCAGCGGGACGAGAACGATCCTTCCTGAGAGCCGTGGCGTGATCTTAGAGCTTTTCAGGCGCGGGTACCGATTGGGGCTGGTGAGTAACACGACGAGCAGTGTCGAAGTGCCAGCCTTAATCAGGGAGCTTGAGCTTACCGGTTGTTTTGAAACGGTCATATTATCCGCAGTCGTTGGGAAGCGAAAACCCAATCCTGCGATTTTGCTCGAGGCAGCCCAACGCATGGGGATCAACCCGAAGGATTCCGCCTACATTGGGGACCGCGTCGAACGTGATGTGGCGGCCGCGCGCAAAGCAGGATTTTCCAAAGCAATTATTCTGCGCGATCCGAATGAGTTCAGTTCTAAGGGAACGAATGGATCGAATCTCGTACCTGACTATGTCATTGATAACCTGCGTGAGCTGCTCGATCTCTTCCCGGCTCAGACTTCGCGCAAGCCTGAGCCTGCCGTTGTGTATGATGCCTCTCTCTCCACGATGTGGGCAATCAACACATTTCCGGCGCTCACCGACTTCTTTGAATTCGCGCGCCGCGAGGGGTTTGCGCGTATAGAGCTGAATCACAAGGTTACATCTGCCATGCTCGATGGAATTGAGCTGCGCGATTTCCAATTTAGCAGTGTTCACGAACCCTGCCCGGCGGATGTATCTGTGAATGAATTAAAGAAGCGCGATTGGTTGATTTCCTCGACGAACGAGGAGAACCGCTGTCAGGGCGTCCGAGCAATCCAGCGTAGTATCGATCTTGCGGCGCGTCTGCGTGCTTCCATTGTGGTAATCCATGCCGGGACCGCGGGGCCGGATGAAGGACTGGAAAAAAGACTCCGGACATTACACGCCTCTGGACAATGCGAATCGCTGGAGTACCGCAACGTCAAGATGCTAATGATTCAATCCAGGGCAAAAAAGGCAAAAGCAGGTTTTGAATCTGTGGTGAAAAGCATCCTCGAATTGCTGGCGTATGCAGAACCCCGGGGAGTCCGGCTGGGAATTGAGAATCGTTATCACTATATGGAATTTCCCAACCCCGATGAACTGGAAATTCTGCTCGGTCTGGCATCTCCCAATCGCATCGGCTTTCTTTACGACGTCGGTCACGCGGAAACGCTGGACCGGCTTGGGTTTTACCCGCATGAAGAATGGCTGAAGCGCTTTGGCCCGCGCATCATCGGCGCGCATCTCCATGATGTCATTGGCACAACAGATCACTACGCCCCCGGTCGGGGAACTGTGGACTTTGACAAAGTTGCCTCCTTTTTACCCGAAGGCGCCTTCCGCACATGCGAGTTCCAAACGATCAACTCGCCAGAACAAGTAAGAGCGGGCCTGACATTTCTGTTTGAGCAGGGCTGTATCAAACGCCACGATCAAGAGCATCAGTAATATGCGTGCGCTCTTTAAGAAACGCCAGAACGTTGTTCTCAGTTGGTCCATGACCAAGCAGCCCTCACTCTGGCTGTATTGGATTATTAGTAAGCTTAAGGCTTTAGACTTTATGAGTAATTAGAAAAACATACCGAAGGTTTCTCGTTAGTCACTCAAACTCCTTGAAATCAACTTTCGGGTAATTTTGCAGCCTTTGTGATTTATTGAAATTACTCTATGATCAGGACAGATTCTATGAAAAGCTACGATGTGGTTTACATTGGCAATTACACAAAAGACACCATCATTTCTCCATATGGCATGCGGTCTGTGGATGGTGGCGCAGTAAACTATGCAGCCCATGCTGCCGCGAGACTTGGTTTCAAGGTTGCGGTTGTGACCCGGCTGGCAAAGGAGGATGGCCATGTGATCGAAAAACTTACCCAATCTGGCATAGATTGTTATCCTACCTATGCTCCTCAGTCCACGCTGATGACGCTGGAGTATCCAACCAGCGATCCCGACATCCGTAACCTTTCTGTGGCTGGAACGGCAGGTTCCATCACCTGCGCAGATGTGGAAAACGTAACTGCGAGGGCAGCTGTGATCGGCTCCAGCTTGCGCGGCGAGGTGGGAATGGATGTAATCTGCAAGCTCAAAGAGAAGGCGATACTGGTCGCTGCCGATATACAAGGCTTCGTTCGCGTCCTGCGCGGCACGGAATTGAAATATGAACCGTGGGATGAAATGCACTCCACACTTGCCCAGGTGGATGTCGTGAAGAGCGACGCGGTTGAGGCGGAATTCCTCACCGGCGAAGCAGATATCTATAAAGCGGCTAAGGTCTATGCAGACATGGGCCCACGTGAGATCGTTCTTACACACAAAGACGGTTTATTGCTCTATGCCGATGGCAGGTTTCACGAGATGGGCTTTTATCCAGCTTCTCTCACGGGGCGCAGTGGGCGCGGCGATACGTGCATCGGGACGTACGTTGCCAAACGCCTTTCGCTGTCGCCGTATGAAGCAGGGATCTGGGCGGCGGCGGTGACAAGCCTGAAAATGGAAATTCTGGGACCGTTCAATCGTTCTGTAGATGAAGTTGAAGCGTTCATTAACGATAAGTATGATCGTGGATCGATCCACTGAACCGCAGAAACTGATCTATCATCCTCCAAGCTGACGTTACTGCTCACGCGCCTGCGCTGTAATCTGCCATCATGCCGGGACCGAATACACCAAACCTGCTCATGCAGATCTGAACGGGTTCTTTGGCAAGTAACTTTCTTCATGCGGATCATATCTGCTGGGTGATTTATCTGTTGGAATGAAATAACCTATGTCATTTGACTTTCATGAATAGATGGACGAAGAATGCTTGAAACAATTCAACAATCCGCGATATCACACGATCGCTATCAGGTCGAATTGAAACTGGATTATCAATTGGACCATGGAAAAGAAACGCATTACCGCATTTCCACCTATATTTTTGTCCCTCGGAGCCTGGGGATTAACGTAGAAAATTATCCCAAGAATGAATTGTACCGGGATATCAAGAACTATATCCGAATCAAAACGCCGCAAATGAGTCTGTGCGACCTTCTCGAGGACGATCTGTCGCCGTTACGTATGGTTCAACACATCATTCAGCAGCCTGGCTGGTATCTGGAAGATGTGAAAAATGATCGGGTCGTTTATGCCTTTCGTCTATTGGGCGCCATGTTCAAAAGCTCGTTGAGAGAGCATCTCAACCTGGTGGAGAGGCGCATGAAATTACCCTCCGCCAGGACGAACATTCATCCCCTCCTTGGAAATCTGATCGAGGAAATAATCGCTGAATCTGAAAAAATTAGCGCGCAGTATAGAGGATTTTATGCGGAGCTCAACATGCCGTACGTCAAGAAGGAAGTTTTTCTGGCCCATCTGCTGGTGGACGAATACATCAGCCTGTTGATTGAGGACGGCGCGACCGAACTGTTCAAGATCGTGTCCCAATCTAACCAGTCTCGATACTGCCGGCGTTTGAACGAAACCGTAGAACGGGAAACCACACACCGGCTCTCGCGTGGCTATGGGTCGGTTCTCGAAATAGACGATGATAATGAAGTCTATGCCTTCCGGGCCTCCGTGATAAAAAAATATGTGGGAAGTGTACTTCACCTGTCAGTCGATACCCAACGCGAAGGGAAAGAGATGGAACAAATCCTACTTGCCTTGGCAGCTGGAATCTCCATGGTGTTCGCTACTGCGGTTGCCTTCTATTTTCAAAGCGTCTACGGCAGCTTCACCTTTCCGGCATTTGTTGCCCTGATTATTGGATATATGTTTAAAGATCGCATCAAACAACTTGGCCAAAGCCTGTTTGCAGGCAAGCTGCATGCCAATTTGTTTGATCGCAGGCTCAACATTAAGACATTGGATGGAAAATACAAACTTGCGACATTACGCGAGAAGTTCACGTTTATGAAGGAGAACGGGATACCTGCCGAGGTGCGTGCTGCTCGGCAGAAGGATCCCTTTGCAGATTTGGATAACGATCAAAAAGGGGAAACGATTCTCTGTCATACAAAAGATATCGTGTTGAACGCAGATCTTTTTCAAAAAGCCTTTGTCGGTCTTCCAAAAACCAGCGGGCTGAACGATATTATCCGCTACGATATCCACCGTTATCTCTATAAAATGGATGATCCGGTGGAAGATCAGTTATTGCTTCGCGATGGGCAACTAACGATGGTTCAATTCCAAAAGGTTTACCATATCAACGTAGTGACTCAATATTCATCACCCGGCTCGCAGAATGAAAAACTATACAAACGAATGCGGCTGGTGCTAGATCGCCTTGGCATCAAGCGCATTGAGCATATTTCCCTTTAGAAGCTGTTATGCACATTCAAAGGACATGCGCAATGGTTTTAATAAAAGCTTGTAACATCTTGAGTTTAGAGATGGAGGAAGCAGCGCAGGGTGTGCGCTGAAATCAACAGAACCTTTACAAACGAGAAGCAGCAGCGAGCTTAGCAGGTTTTCGGCTGATTCTGCGTTTTTTTGGTCTTGAAAACGACGTCAAAGCGTTTTCTGGGAGCGGGACGATAGCCACGTTGTCTGCCGGGTCCTTTTCCTGCGGGTCTGGGGTTGGGGTCCACTACATGGACCTGGTAGACGACCTGGTGTAGGGGATGTGATCTACGAAACTGTGGGTGGAACTACTATAGATAACTTTGGCGATGGTACCTCCATACCGACCATCTTATACTTCAAAGTGTTCTCTATTAACCAATGGTGCTAGTTCAAAGTGAAAATTCGGCGATGCTCATCTTGAAGGGGTCAGCTTCAGGATGACGGGCATGAAACAAATTCAACAGGATGTTGAACATGGCAACGACATACGCCAAGCGCATCTGAATGTAAACGGACAGACGATGTCGGATGCGTTTCAGATCACAGACAATGGTGAGCATCGAGAAGACGGTTTCGACACACATGCGCTCATTCCAGGTTCCTTTCTTGCAGATTTTCATGTTTTCGGGCACACCATCTTTGTCCCGAAAACCGAGATCGGCTAAGGCGATGGTTTCACCGAGGAAGGGCTCGACGACCGGATGAAAATACTTGTCGTACACATGCATCGTTGCCCAATCCCAGTTGACGATGCGGCAGACATCGTTCAGGAGGAGACAAAGTTTGATGCCAATGCTCCAGCGCCCTTTATCACGGCCCTTTTTGCCCACTTGCTGCTCACTGCGCCCTGCGCGAATGGGAAACAGCAGTTCAATCGGATAACTGTCGATCACGGTAAAGAAGCTGGGCTCCGACAAAAGCAAATCACACCAATCCTGATGGGTCTTCAGCAGACGTTGCAGTCGAGTGCGTTCGGGCAAGGTGCCGTCTCCAAACCAATCACCGTAATCCCGCTTTAGCCAGCGGTAGAAGGCTCGAAAGAAGCCACCTTTCAGTGCAAATAGGATGCCAATCGTCACTAGTTCACTCGGATATAACTTCGCTTGGGAATGCCTGGGAAGCTTGGGCAGGCTATCGTCCACAAGATAAAAGATGTGTAGGATAATGTCTTCTGTAGTCATGGGGTGCCTCCTCGTAAGGTTTGAGCACCTTTGAGGATACCCCATGACTCAACTAGCACCAAAGGCTGATTACCTTACACATTTGAGTTTGGTGCAGTTTGAATGACAACGGGTTTCAATTTCAGATCGGATAAACAAGCCTGGAAATCAGGCAGGACAAGGAGGTCGGTGGCCAGAAAGCGTTTGAGCCATCGCAAACCGAGTTG
>DATFET010000202.1:0-9262 GCA_035250835.1 Anaerolineales bacterium | reverse complement strand
CGAACATTTGTTGAATAGACAGGCTGGTAAATAGGCGATTTCTCTAAAAAACCTTGCCCGCCAGGCTAACCCATAGCTTTTTAAATACTTCTTTTGACTCGGCTGTGAGAACACTCTCGAAATCATCCTGATCGCCTGTTTGAATGAGAAAGGCAATATGGCGCATTGCATGCGAGACCACCTTCTTTTCCAGTTCGGCACGCGAACCCGGCTTGCGGTTCTTGCGGGTAATGGTGCTGAGTTTCTTGAGAGGCAATCGATTGGATCCACCCTTCCTGAACTCGAGCTCATCCGAATAGGCAACATAGGTCAGCATGATTTTGTCTGGCTGGGTGTAGCGCCAGCTCGTCGAATGGATAATAAACTCCTTCTCTTCGACCTCTCCCGAAGAGTCGGTTCGTTTCTCCTGGATGAGGGAGCGGATCAGGCGATCGGGATCGCCGCCCTTCCGGCTCAGGTTCGCCTGTTTTCGCTGATAACGGACGCTTTTCCCCATGATTCGCAAATAGAAGATTTCCAGGATAATTTTCATTGTCACTTTCTCTCCGAATTAACTTGGGCATGATTGGTTCTCTATGAATTCATACGAAAACCCTGACCCTTGCAGCGAAATCAAGCCAAATCCGATTGGAACTGCAAATTGTACAATCGCGCATAAGTTCCATCCAGTGCCAGTAATTCCGTGTGCGATCCCTGTTCCTCGATCCCCTGATCTGTCAATACCAGGATCCTTTTTGCATTCCGAATGGTGGACAAGCGATGGGCGATGACGAAAGTAGTGCGGTGCTGCGCCAGGTCCTCCAGCGAATCCTGAATCACTCTTTCGCTTTCACTATCCAGGGCGCTTGTGGCTTCGTCGAAAATGAGCACAGGTGGATTCTTCAGGAAGAGCCGGGCAATGCTCAACCTTTGCTTTTGCCCGCCCGATAATTTTACCCCGCGCTGACCGATATCCGTGTTGTATCCGTTTGGCAGTGCCATAATGAAATCGTGAGCGTTTGCCTTGATAGCTGCTTCGATAACCTCCGACTGGCTGGCATCCGGTTTCCCATAGTGGATATTCTCGATGACGGTCCCGGCGAACAGATACACGTCCTGCTGGACTGTGCCTACGTTCCTTCGTAGAGAGCTCAACGTAATATCCCGGACGTTTATTCCATCCAGAAAGATCTCACCATCCCTGACTTCATAGAAACGGGGGAGCAGGGAGCACAAGGTCGTCTTGCCAACTCCGGAAGAACCCACGAGGGCAATCATCTCCCCGGCTTTCACCTCCAGTGAAATATTTTTCAGCACATGGGCATGGTCGTCACGATATCGAAACGTGACATTTTTGAATTCCACATTGCCCTGCACCTCCTTTAATTCGATCGTGTTGGCGGAATCCTGACTCTCGGGCTCGATCTCCAGGATTTCCATGAACCGCTCGAACCCGGTAAAGCCCTGCTGATATTGCTGGGCGATCTCGCCAAAGCGCAGGATCGGATCGATGAAATTGCCGATGTACAGCAAAAATACGAGTAGGTCAGCCAGGTCCAAAGCTGCACCGCTGGCAATACTGGCGCCGCCAAGCACAACAACAGATACCAGGATCAGCTGTGTAAACCCGATCAGCCCTTCATAGGAGAAGGCTTCATTCTTGTAACGAAGCTTTCTACTCTCCAGAAAGCGATCGGTTTCATAAGCAAATTTTTTCCGTTCGGTCTCTTCATTTGCAAACGATTTCACCACCCGGATGCCAGATAGGGTATCCTCCACCTGGGCATTGATGTCGCCGATCCGCTCCCAGTAACTCCTGAGCGCTGTATTGATTCGTCTATAAAAGTATGCCGCGTAAATCACCATGATCGGCAAAAAGAGGAAGACTGCCAAAGTCAATGGAGCATTGATATTGAGCAGGATGACAAATGCGCCAATGAATTTCACTGAATAGATCACGACATCCTCAGGACCGTGGTGATAGAGCTCTGACAATAGGAAAAGGTCATTTGTGATCCTCGACATCAATTGTCCCGTCCTTTGCTCATCGTAAAAGCGGAACGGCAGTTTTTGATAATGGTCGAACAATTCACTGCGCAGGTCGCTTTCCATCATGGCGCCCATGGTGTGACCACGGTAAGCAACGTAAAAGTTGCAGGCCGTATGCACGAGGACGAACAGGATCATAAGAGCACCCACCTGGATAATTTGATCGAGTGCATCCGCTGGATTTGCCTCCAGCAGGTTATTTGTAATATAGCGGGCGCATAATGGGAGGATGAGTGTAATGCCGGCAACGATCAATGCGCAGATCATCACCGAGGAAAACAATCCCAGATAAGGTTTGTAGTAGGACAAAAATTTTCGGGTTCGGGTATTCATCAATCTGTGATCTCCAATTGATTAACTCACCTTACGCAACAATCGCTGTAGGGCGAGACTGCGAAGCGTCTCGCTTTTCAGATGTTTCTTGTGCAAGAGCGACACCGCCCAGCGTGTCGCGCTACAATAGCGAGTAGAACCTGTTTTGTGTAAGATGAGTGATTAATAGAAAAAGCCGCGGTCTCAGCCGCGGCCAGGGGATGGGTTCCCTCCAGGGAACAAAAAACCACGGGGTGCTATGCCAGGCGCGCCCGTGGTATGGATTCAGCTCAACTGGAAATCGAAAAGAAAATACACTCTAAAGGTGCGCCCGCATAACAGACATTATTCTGTTGAAATATGCTGACATGTGAGCGTACCTCCTTTCAGTTCCTGAGATTTCGATGATCTTCCTTGAAGACCATCGTACGGCTAATTGTACTGAACCGCTAGGGATTGTCAAGATATTGGTCTACTATCCATCTGGCTAGGCACAAACTCCCCCTGCGATGGGGGAGCTTTTTTTAAGAGGGCAATACACTGGGGACGAGTGAAAAAGTATTGTTCAAGGAGGTTGGTATGAAAACTGCTGGCACCTTGCAGGTCTCCCCAATCCAGGCGGCGGAAAAAACCCTCGGCTGGATCGTGGGGAGGTTTTTGTCTGTGCAGGTTAAGATTTCACTCAAGGAACTATAACCATGTCCGAAACCCTGACTGTACTCTCATTCTGGCTTCACTCGATCGCAATGACCATCTTCATCGGGCATTACCTGCTGCTTGCCCTGATTACCTTGCCTGCCGTGCGTAAAAGTCCGCTGGGGACCACAGGTCCCGTCCTGAGCGGCATCTCCAGGCAGAGCCGCCGCTGGATGTACATCTCCATCATCCTATTCATGCTCACAGGCATCTACCTGATGTTCGCCGACCCCAACTACCTGGGCGTGGGTGATTTCGGTAATTTCTGGAGCGTCATGATGCTTGTCAAGCATATCCTGATCCTGGTGATGATCGGAGCGGGCTTTTGGTTCAATGCCATCCTGAGGGTGGGTCCGATGCTGAACTCACGGAACGGCGCTGAACAGGCGTTTGGCCGCTTCAATCTCTATGTGAATATTATGGCGATCAGCGGCGTGCTGGTGCTGCTGCTCACCGCGCTTGCACAAATACAATGAAAACAACAATGCGTTTATATCAAAACGAGGACGATTACTGGGTCTGACATGTCAATATGAACATCTTCCACTTCAAGCTGGAGGAGTCTGTCTACCTGTGGGAGACGGACAGGCAGATCGTGGCGATGCTCAACCCGGATAGCCCGGGTGAGGCTTTTTTCAAGTTCATCCCACGTATCATTGTAAAGAGTTACTCTGTGAGATGCTGGATGCCGCAGAGTCAAAGCTGCCCAATCAAACAGAGAATGGCCGAAAGGAGATGTTTGCCTGAGTGAATGAAAAGGATGCCGCGCACAAGGACCTCCTGACTCGGCGAGGGTATATGCGCTCGAAATTCAAGGCAGAGCACATGCGCCGCCCCTTACCCAGCCGCTCCCGTGCTCCTTTTTGACATGTCGAGTCGTTGAATCGGCAACCCATTGGGCAGGGATGATCTGACTGTCCTCCCATTTTCCGTTATTAAGAAATAGCAAAGCGGGCTTCGTTATTTCGATCGGACGGAGATGAAGCCCATATCCGGCGAATGTAATTTTCTGAGGATCGCTGCCCCAGTCAGCTTCAGATACCGCTGGGATTCGGAGCGGCTTGAATAATTCCTGATTCGCATAATCACGTGCGCTCATCCCGCTGGTCTTCTCCAGAATTGAAGGGAACAGATGAGCATTGCCATTGCAGTAACCGAAGGATTTTCCGGGTGAATCGATCACAGGCAGATCCAGCATGAACTGGACCCGGCCCTGGGTCTGTTCCATGCTCGGCCCGGAGGAGAATGCCTGGCAGTCCAGGCCAGATGACATGGACAACAAATGCTTCAGTTGAATGGAGTTTTTCAATTTGCTCGGGTTCTCGAACACCCGGTTTGGCTAGTAATCAACCAGCCTGTCAGTCTCGCTTTTGATATATCCATTACCAAATTTCCATTACGGACAACCAGAACAGAATGTATACCGGTCTCATTCTCGTTAAGTTCCTCCAGCATTTGAGCGAGTAATTCCGAATCTATTCCCTGCATTTCAGTGGTGGAACTTTGCCAGCCTGTAGTGGGCCAGTAATCAGGTTCTGCCACCGGGACAGAAACAGATTTTTGTGATGAGCCACAGCCTGTTACCAGGTCACAAATTACGCCCCTGCCGCTGGTTAAGTCTTCACTATCCGTTCGGATAGTGTGTCAGAGTAGAGTGTGCCTGGATGGAAGTACAATGGAATAGAGTAGTCCATATCCGGAAATTTGTTCCTTTGTTGAGGAAATCACACCATGGCTAAATATTTGGCAGCAATTGACCAGGGCACCACCAGCACTCGTTTCATGATCTTCGACCATGCTGGTCAGGTTGCAGGGATCGATCAAAAGGAGCATACACAGATCTATCCAAAGCCGGGCTGGGTCGAACATGACCCCATGGAAATCTGGCAGCGCACGCGGGAGGTGATCGAAGGCGCGCTGCATAAGAGCAGCATTTCTCCGCAGGATATTGCTGCCGTTGGCGTGACCAACCAGCGCGAAACGGCTGTTGTCTGGGAAAAATCAACCGGCAAGCCAGTCTATAACGCCATCGTCTGGCAGGATACCCGCACCGATAAGATCTGCAGCGACCTCGCCAGCGACGGCGGGCAGGACCGTTTCCGCTCCAAAGTTGGCCTGCCGTTAGCCACATATTTCTCGGGTCCCAAGCTCAAATGGATTCTGGAGAATGTCGAAGGTGTGCGCGCCAGGGCTGAAAGAGGCGATGTATTGTTCGGCAACATCGACACATGGATCATCTGGAATCTGACCGGCGGCACACAGGGAGGCATCCATATCACCGATGTTTCGAACGCCTCGCGAACCATGTTGATGAATCTTGAAACGCTGGATTGGGATTCGGAGATGCTCGAGGTGATGGACATCCCGCGCGTCATGCTCCCCGAAATCAAACCCTCTTCAGCGATCTACGGACGTGCTCAAGGTATTTTGGACTCCGTTCCAGTTGCTGGCGATCTGGGCGACCAGCAGGCTGCGCTCTTTGGACAGACCTGTTTCGGGGCAGGAGAAGCCAAGAATACTTACGGGACGGGCTGCTTCATGTTAATGAACACAGGCCGCATGCCTGTGCTGTCCAGACACGGTCTTCTGACCACGCTTGGATATAAGATGAGCGATCAGGACGCAGTCTACTGCCTGGAAGGCTCCATCGCCATTAGCGGCGCGCTCGTCCAGTGGCTTCGGGATAATCTTCAGATCATCGAAAAATCAGCAGATGTGGAAGAGCTCGCGCGCACAGTGGAAGATAACGGCGGCATCTACTTTGTCCCCGCGTTCTCGGGCTTGTTTGCGCCTTATTGGAGGAGCGACGCCCGCGGCGCCATCGTCGGCATGACCCGTTATGTCGATCGTGGTCACATCGCCCGCGCGGCACTCGAAGCGACTGCCTTCCAGACCCGCGAGGTGCTGGAGGCAATGAACGCGGACTCCGGCGTGCCATTGACCGCCCTCAAAGTGGACGGCGGTATGGTCTACAACGAGCTGCTCATGCAGTTTCAGGCGGATCTCCTCGGGGTACCTGTCATTCGTCCGCAGGTTGCCGAAACCACCGCGCTGGGTGCTGCTTATGCTGCCGGCCTGGCTGTCGGCTTTTGGGAAAGCCTCGAGGACCTGCGCAGCAATTGGTCGAAGGACAAGCAGTGGGATTCGAGGATGGACCCCACATCACGGGACAGGCAATACAAAGGCTGGAAGAAAGCCGTCACCCGTACGTTCGACTGGATCGAATAACTGCCTGACAAACCGTAAGGAATGGACAAATAATCATACGCGTGGTGGGCCCTGTCGGACGCGCTCACGCCTGAGTACAGCTGCTTCCGCTGCCCAGGGGACCTCATAACTCCAGCCGAAGCGGAACGGATCTATCGGCTCGATCCACCAGGTCACGCCTGCATCCGCATAAGGCTTGACTACCTCAATGGCTCGTGCTGGGTTGTCGCCGGGTGTAGCGCCTGCATGGACGGCATCGAATGGCGCATTACTGGTTCGATGCTCCTGAACGTATGCCAGCAATTCCAGCCATTCATCCGGCGTGATGGAGTCGCCCCATTTGAGCGGGCAGACTCCGTCCCAGCGCGCCGCTCGGCGGAGAGGCGGCTTGTTGGGCCACCAGCCGCCAACCCAGATGGGAATGCGCGGAGATTGAATGGGTGTCGGCCGGAAGGTCACTTCTTTTATATTGTATTGGTCGTCCTGGTAGCTGAATGGCTGTCCCGTCCACAAGCCAGTCAAAATCTCCAGCCCTTCATCGAGCCGCCGGGCACGCGTTTTGGGATCGGTCGCCTCGTCGAAGAAACCAAAATCCCATTGGGCAGGGTCGCCCAGCCCAACTCCAAGGATGAGCCGTCCGTTCGAGAGTCGGTCTACTGAAACAGTTCGGATAGTGGGGTTGATCTGACAGGCAGTTCAATCTTTTGTGAACAGCCGCTCGAATCCGGGATAGGCTTTCAATGAGATGATCTCAAAGGGAATCAACCCTTCCCGGACCAATGGCAGTTCAGCCAGCGTTTGTTCTGCCTCTGCAATATTTGGGCTTTCAAGTATCAGGACAGCCTCATTCTGGTCAGCGCGGAAATAGAGTTCACGGATGAAGCCAGCCGGGTGGAGTTCCCATGCTTTCAAAGCTTCCTCTCTTGCATATTGATGAAAATTTTCGGCTTTTTCGCCGGGCAGTTCACGTTCCAGCGTCGGGATTTTCATGCGAGAATTCAAAATCAATGAGCAGGTAGAGGAATTTGCTCAGCTTCAGGTTGCGCTGCAGGCTTCCTCAACAGGAGGATCAACGCTGCGGTATACACCACTTCATCGGCAAGAATTTCCAGAGTGTGCGTTATCCGAAGCACAGGTACCAGCCAGATAGCGTAAAGCATGGCAAGGCCGCCTACAAAGAGAAACAACGCCAGACTCAGGGTCAGAAATAGTCGGCCGTTTGAATACCTCCAGGTAATCAGGATCGGTAGACATGCCAGCAGGAAGAGCAGGCTGCGTAGGGCTGCCATTGGCAGGATTTGGTGCCAGCCAGGAAGCGTGAGCTCATTTACACCCGCACGATAGTAGGGCAGCACGATAGGCGCGATCAGTCTTCCAAAAAACAGGTATACCAGTGGGAAAGCCAGGAATGCAGCAAACAAGCGCCACGCCCAGTTACCGACGGTTCGCCCTGCAAAGAACGTCCGTGCCAGTTCAGGAAAACTGATGCTTTGCGTACGCACAGGGAAAAGCCACGCGACTGCGGCGCTGCAGAAAAGTGAAGCAGGCAGATACAGCACAACTGAATAAACAGATGCCGCCGACATTGTGCTAAAGATCGACGCTTCCAGGTAATTGTTGACGCCGTACGTGATCCAGGTAAAGAAGAAGAGGATCAGCCAGCGTGAAAGGAAACTGCCCGAGATGCCCAGTGAGAGAGCCGCCAGACACGCGGCTAAAATCAGGTTCACAAGCAGGGTGTATTGCGTAAAAGTCGCCTGATCTGCCCCCGCAGGGAGTCCTGGAACTGGTAATCCCAGCCAGGACGCCAGTTGACCGCCGGGGATGAAGCCGATGAAAAAGATGAGCCCACAGAGCGGAACCTTCCAAAGGAAATGGAGCCAGGGTATAAATTTCATATTGTTTTCTCCTTGGTATTATTTTCCTGCTTATAAGATACGCTGATTAAACAAAAAACTCCCCCGCCCATGGAGGAGTTTTCACTATCCGAACGGATAGGAGAGCATTCAGAACTTCGTTATCAATTCACCACGCCGGAAGCTTTTGCTGGCGAACCATAACAAGACCATATCCACCACCCAGATCACCAATCCAACAATCAGGACAACTCCGAGGCTGAAATACATCACGCCGGAAATCTGTCCGATCATAAGGGCGACGACCGGCAGGACCACCAGGCCGCCAGTCTGATAAGCATCCTGAAAACCCTGGGCGCGGGCTGAGACAAATACCATCACCACCAGCCCCAACCCAGCCACTGCAGGCGTTACCCAGAACACCAGTACAATCCACATCCAGTTTGGGAAGAAGATGGCTCCAATGCTTTGCCAGGCAGCGACATTTACCATGACTGCATAGACGACGAAACTCAGCAGAGCCACAGTCACCGCGGCTGCCCACGCCCCAAGCAGTTTAGCCGTGAAGAGTTCGCGGTCTGTTGTTGGGGTGTAGAGTAATGCCTCCATAGTTTTACGTTCCTTCTCACCTGCAAAACTATCTGCTGCGAGCACCGATGAAACCATCAACGGCATGATCAGGAACATCGGAGCCAGCATATAGACCAGGGAAAACACGATCATCTGTTGTTGAGGTGTGTATCTGCTTAGCTCATGCAGCAACCCGGAGGGCATGCGCTCCAGGAGTTCATCTATATTGCTGAGGGAAGCGCCGGTCGAATCCATCAGGGATGAGCTAAAGACCATCACCCAGGGAAAGGCCACAAACAGGATCAAAGGCAGGATGACGATAGGTAGTACTACACCTTTGTTCTGTAACGCAACTTTCAAGTCCTTACGGACGATGGCGAGAATTGCCCGTGTGTTCATTGTGCATCTCCATGCAGCGCAAAATATACTTCTTCAAGATTGACCTCCCGCGGCGCGAGACGGTAGATATGCAATCCATTTTGCACGAGGACAGTTAATAATTCAGGGATGGACTCCCGCCCGGTAAGAGTAATTGTGATGATGCCCTTCTCCAATATTGGAGGACCCATCACCATCTGCGGACCCTGCTGCAG
>DATFET010000194.1:0-3383 GCA_035250835.1 Anaerolineales bacterium | reverse complement strand
GCCTACTTTCTCGTGATGGATTTTCCATCCTTTGCGTCTGACCGAAAGTACAACCGGACCACCTTCCTGACGCGGCTCGGCTGGGAGCGGGTGGTGCCGCTGCACCATATCTTCGTAGTCTTCGCCTACATCTTTTTTGCCATCTCCCCGTTGCTTGGCTTATCCCTGTCGCTGATCTGGCCCGCCTTCCTGACACTTCCCTTTGCCTTGTTCCAGATTTTCCAGCTGCGCGGCATTGCACTTGGCGCGCCAGCGAACTGGATCCTGTTGACGGCGACCGCGCTGGCTGTTTTTGGTCTCACTGCCTATTTCCTTACTTTGACATTCTGGCTCCGATGAGTACATGCCCGAATTTTTGACTCTCCTCCCTCCAGACGAAGCTCGTTCCCTGCTGCTCTCGCATCTTTCCAAGCCGATCAATGATCCTGAAGAAATAGACGTTTCCTCCTCCCTGGGCCGCGCCCTGGCGGAGGACATTACGGCGCCCCACCCGCTGCCGGACTTTGAACGCTCCACTGTGGACGGCTATGCCGTCCGCGCCGGCGACACACACGGGGCAAGCGACTCCCTGCCTGCCTATTTGATCATAATCGGTGAAGTGTCCATGGGGGCTGCGCCTGACTTCGAGCTGGGTTCAGGTCGATGTGCGCTGATCCATACCGGAGGCATGCTGCCGCATGGCGCGGATGCAGTCGTCATGCTTGAATATGCCCAGTCCACTCATGAAAACGAAATCGAAATCTTCCGCGCAGTGGCCGATGGCGAGAACCTGATCCGCATCGGGGAGGATGTCGCCCAGGGACAGGTGGTTCAGGCGCGCGGCAGCCTGATACGACCGGCCGAGATCGGGGGACTCATGGCGTTGGGAATCACGCGCGTCAAGGTGATGAGAAAGGTTCGAGCCGGGTTGATCTCCACGGGAGATGAGGTCGTCGAGCCGCGCCAAACGCCGCGTCCCGGTCAGGTGCGGGATGTCAATTCATATACGCTGCGGGCATTGGTCGAAAAAAGTGGAGGAATCCCAAAGCATTATGGGATCATCAAAGATACATTTGAAGGACTGAAGGAAACGGCTGCGAAGGCGCTCTCCGAATGTGATATTGTGATCATTACCGCAGGCTCGTCCGCATCCCGGCGCGATCTGACCGCAGATGTCATCCGCTCGCTGGGTGAGCCGGGCGTGCTGGTGCATGGCATCAACACTCGCCCAGGCAAGCCGACCATCCTGGGCGTCTGCAATGGCAGGGCAGTAATCGGACTGCCCGGCAACCCGGTCAGCGCGCTGGTAAATGGATATTTATTCGTCGTTCCTGTGATCGAGCAATTGCTGGGCGTTCAGTCCAGACCGAAAGCCTCTGTGCCTGCGCGGTTGACTGTCAATCTCTCCTCTCAGGCCGGCCGCGAGGACTGGTGGCCGGTACAGTTAATTACAAATCATAAAACGCAAATTGCAAATTATGATGCCGACCCTATCTTTGGAAAAAGCAACCTGATCTTTACACTGGCGGCAGCGGACGGATTGCTCCGCATTCCTCCTGATGCAACCGGGTTATCTGCAGGTGAGACGGTGGAAGTATTTTTGTTATAGAGTCATACACCTCTTACCACGCTAGTTTTTCCAGGTCTACATTCCCACCGCTGAGAATCACACCGACCTTCAAACCCGATAGATCAATTTTCCCTTCCCAAAGCACGCCAACAGCGACCGCTGCGGACGGCTCGATGATGATCTTTGCACGTTCACAGATAAATTTCATGGAATCAATGATCCCCTGTTCGCTCACGGTGACGATTTGCTCAACGCGTTCTTGAACGATGGGGAATGTGAGCGTGCCGAGTGACGTCAATAAGCCGTCCGCAATTGTTTTGGGCTGGATGGACGGAAGGATCTCACCTGCCTGCATGGAGCGGTAGGCGTCATCCGCCATTTCGGGTTCACCGCCGATCACACGGATTCCCTTGTTGATCTCTGTCGCTGCAATGGCTGTGCCGCTCAAGAGTCCGCCGCCTCCAACAGGTGTGATGATTACATTCAGGACGGGGACTTCCTCCAGAAGTTCCAGCGCGGCCGTGCCCTGACCTGTGATGACCCGCTCATCGTTGTACGGATGGACGACGTTCGCGCCGCTATCGAGCCGAACCTTTTCCAATGTGCTTTCCCTGGCCTCGAGCGTTGGCTCGCAGAATGTGATCTGACCGCCGTAGCCAGCGACCGCGTTTTTCTTGACGGAAGGCGCATTATTGGGCATGACGATATAGGCTGGGATGCCGCGCATCTTTGCTGCCAGTGCCAATGCCTGAGCGTGATTCCCCGAGGAATGGGTACATACTCCATGTGCAGCTTCTTCTTCGGACAGTGAAAACACTGCATTCGCCGCGCCGCGGAACTTGAAAGCTCCAACCTTTTGCATATTCTCGCATTTGAGAAATACTTCTGCACCGACCCTTTGAGTCAGACTCTCATTCGTTATAACTGGAGTGCGATGGATATATGGTTTGATGCGCTGGGCAGCTTGTTGAATGTCTGGAAGGCTGATTGTCACAGTTTCTCCATTGGGATGTGGAAATATTTACGTGGAATCAGGTGAGATGCCTAATAGCCTCTTTCGAAATCGACCACATACTTCAGCGACTTGCCTTCCAGATAAAGCTGGTAATTGTCCACGAATACCTTTGTTATATCTTCGGGGTAACTGATCGCTGACGTGTGGTAGGTCATGTACAAATTGGGCGTATCCCAAAAGGGATGTTCCCTGGGCAGCGGCTCCTGCTCGAACACATCCAAGACCGCCGCGGCCAGCTTGCCCTCTTTCAATGCTTTGACCAGGGCTGACTCGTCCACAGCGTTCCCGCGCCCAACATTCACAAATACCGCGTGATTGGGTAATGCATTGAGCAAAGTTGCAGCGACCAGCCGGTTCGTGTCTTTTGTTCTGGGTAGAACGCTGACCAGATAATCCAATCCCTGTGCGAATTCAATCAACCCCCCTCTCCCCGATTCGTCTCCGCTGCCGCTCCGCTCACTATAGTCCTGATGCACTTCGGGAGCGCGAGTGGGAGAGGGGTGATAGTACTCATCTACGTCTGTGCTTGTCTCGCTTGATTTTGTAAAGCCTCTTACACGCATTCCAAAATGTTTCGCGGTCCACGCCAGGTGAGCGCCGATCGAGCCAACGCCGAGCAAGCCCATCGTCCTGCCGCGCAGGACACCCGACTCGGTCCGCTGCCATTGTTTGTCTTGCTGTGCGCCAATCCGCTCCAGCATTCTTTTTTCCAGAAAAAGGAGGTAGCCAAAGACATACTCGGACATCAACTCGCCAAAGACGCTGCGCGCATTGGTGAGGACGTAGTCCCGGCGCTGAGCGGGATCCACTAAAGGCTCG
>DATFET010000193.1:0-4885 GCA_035250835.1 Anaerolineales bacterium | reverse complement strand
GCGCCGGGAAGATCATCTTGTAAGCGAGATCGCCTGTTATACCGAAGAGCACGAGTGCATCTGAAGGAACTGCCTTCTCGTGATTTGTGCTCATGTCTTCATCCTTTCTTCTCCTCGTGTCCGCCAAACTGTTTTCTCATTGCCGAAAGCAGCCGATCGGCGTAATCGGATTCGCCGCGCGATTCGAAACGCCCGAAGAGCGCCGCGCTGATGACCGGTACCGGTACTGCTTCATCGATTGCAGCTGCGATCGTCCACCGCCCTTCGCCGGAATCCGAAACACGACCCGCAAAGCCTGCCAGATCGGGATCGTCGAGCAAGGCAATGGCAGTCAGGTCCAGCAGCCACGACCGGATCACGCTGCCGCGCCTCCAGACCTCCGCGATCGCAGGCAGATCCAGATCGTATTGATAATATTGCGGGTGCGGCAGGGGCGTTGTTTCGGCGTCGGTCGGGCGGGAGTGCTTGCCAGCATTGGCATTTTGCAGGATGTTGAAACCCTCGGCATAGGCTTCCATGATGCCATACTCGATCCCGTTATGAACCATCTTGACGAAATGGCCGGCGCCCTGTGGTCCACAGTACAGGAACCCCTGTTCGGCCGTATCAGTATCTGCGCGTTTCCCGCGGCCCGGCGTGCGCGCGGCGGCGTCCATGCCGGGAGCGAGGCTGGCAAAGATCGGATTCAGATGATGTACGATCTCCTGCTCACCGCCGATCATTAGACAATATCCACTCTCACGGCCGGCAATACCGCCGCTGGTTCCAACATCTACATAATGGATTCCCCTCTTCCTCAGCTCGGTCCCGCGCCGAATGTCGTCGTGATAATAGGAGTTGCCTCCGTCAATAATGATATCGCCTGCATCCAGGAGCGAGGCAAGTGCTGCCAGTTCCTGATCGACTATGGCTGACGGAAGCATCAGCCAGATCGCGCGCGCTTTGGACAGCCGCGCCACAAAATCGCCGAGCGAATCTGCCCCGGCTGCACCTTGAGCCGCCAGTTCCTCTACCGCTTTTTGGTTTATGTCGAAGACGACACACTCATGCCCATCCTGCATCAGGCGTCGAATCATATTCGCTCCCATCCTGCCCAGGCCAATCATACCCAGCTGCATATCCAATCTCCTTTCTGGACTCCATAAGATAATATCGTTATACCGTGTCTCAGTTTACTCTCCTCGTATGTGCCAAAAGTCACTCGAGCGTCAAATGGGCATACGATTTCCGTAAAATTCGTGGTCCTCGTTATAACCGCCCTGGCCAGCGCCGAGATGCCTGAAATCATGCACAAACTCAATCGCCTGGACCCACTTGACCATCTTGAAGCCCAGCTGATTTTCACAGCGCAGTCGTAATGGGGCCCCATGAAGAAAATTGAGCGGCTCTCCATTCATCTCATAGGCAAGAAGGCTGAGTCGATGGCGCATATTCTGCATAGAATGGACATCATAATAGATGCCACCTTCCGCTCCTTCTGCAAATGAATAAAAGACTACATAGCGAGCTTCAGGCTTCGGCTTTACGACCTTAAGGATGTGGCGCATGGGGACACCTCCCCATTTTGCGACGCCAGACCATCCCTGAATACAGAAATGCTTGGTAATCTGCTCCTGCTTTGGCATCGCCTTGAGGTCCGCATACGAGATCTCCTGTGGATGCACCACCAGTCCGCCGATGATTAGCTTGTAATCTGCAAACCCACCTTCCCTGAGCCGTTTGTACTCATCGGAGGTCGGAAGCGTCCCGTTGACCCATAAGTACGGCGAGATATCTTTTTCACTATACTCGGTCCTCGGATCCCAGAGTTCCGCCCAGGATTTGATGTAGCCGACCAGAATATCGCCGGCCCTCTGAACCAGGCGAGCGTACCTGATCGTAAGAGGCGACGCAAGCAGCCAGATGATGATCAGGATGATCAGGACCGGAACATAAATTAGAAGTCCGGTCCAGGAATTGTCATTTACACCCGCGACCATATAGTTCAGGTTTCGGCGCAGCCCGGTGATGAAAACGAGAGTTGTGTGTACGAAGATGAAAAAGAGAAACCAGATCAGCACACCAAAATGGATTGTCCGGGCGAGCTGCCGGTTCAAGATCCTGGAAAACCCACCCAGCTTGTTGGAGAACGCCGGACCCTGCATCACACCGGTGATAAACGCCAGGGGAGCAGCAATGAATATCGTGATGAAATACGTAAGCTGCTGCAAGCCGTTATAAAACGTCCACGTGTGCTCGATTGGAAATTGCAGCGACAGATACTGAAGCGCCGTAGAAAGTGCATTGGGAAAAACGGACCAGCTGGTTGGCACCACCCTTTGCCATTGATCGGTTGTGAACAGAAGAACATAATAGATCAAGCCGTTGATGACCCATAACAGGTCAAATGTAAAGTGCCACCAGCGCGCAAGCCCTACCGAGTGTCGAACGCCAGGAATGCCGAGCCAGCCCGGAATCGTCACCGAATCATCTTTTGAGGTCCAAAGGCGATCCTGCGGCACTTCGTGTTGAAAACGAAACCACTCCGTACCAGGGGTAGAGTCCCGCCGAAAGTAGAGGCGCGGATGATCTGCCAGGATCTGAATTCCGGCGCGGATGATAAACAGCATAAAGAACGAATTGAGAAAGTGCTGTGCCCGCAGCCAGAAAGGAAAACCCGACGTGACCGGAGACGAGGAGGTGTCTCCGGGATAGCGGCGGATAAATTCCTGGACTGCGGGAACGGCACGCAACTCCTGCGCTACAGCGATCGCGAGGATCAATAACACAACCGCAATCGGAAGTGCCCACAATATATTGATCCATCGCCCGCCGATACGGATGTGCGGCACCGTCCCTGCCCGGGGCGGCATCCAGTGTTCCAGCCTGAGGCTGTCTGCCGCGTCGCTCAAATTTGCCTGGAGGGCGGCTGGGAATTGTTGGATTTTGTAAGAATTCTTCATAGCTGCTCCGATCTCTAAGATATACTTTGCAGGTTCTCCAGCCTTTGCCGCCGTTCGCTCCCGAAGAGCATCGGGACGATGTGCGCGAAGACGCAGTGAAAGAGACCAGATTTGGGTATTCATCACGGGAATTCCCAGAGAGCCACTTTGCACCATGATATAAATCTATCGTTTTTCGATATAATATTCTGACGGCACACCCCGGAGACCACGATGCCTGACTCTTCCGCGATCACGAAGACCGAATATGAAGTCCTTGCCGAGTTCCGTTATACGCTGCGTTTACTTATGAGCTTTAGTGAAAGTGCAGCGAAAAAAGTAGGGATAACGCCGCAGCAGTATCAAGCCCTGCTGGCGATCAAAGGCTTTCCGAGTCGTGAAGAGATCACCATCAGCGAGCTGTCCGAGCGTTTGCAAATCAAACACCATAGTGCAGTGGGGCTACTCAACCGCCTTGAAGCCGAAAGAATGATCACCCGTTCTCCCGACCAGCAGGACCGCCGCAGAGCATTGATTTCACTGACCGGACATGGCCTCTCCGTTCTAAGGAAGCTTTCCCATATTCATCGAGAGGAATTGCAGCGGCTCACGCCTCAGTTACGCCTGTTACTCAAACAAATCAACAGGCTTTCGGACGATGCAAATTAGTTCATAGGCTGAGGCTCGATGAACATGATTCATCCGTGAAGGTCTTCCGGTCGTACCTCAGAAAGGACTGTGATATCACAGATCCAGCTTCTGTGGTCACGTTTTTCTGAATGAATTGATGAACGAGGCGGAACCCTTTGAGATCGCTGAGGTTCTTTCCTCCCAACAGGATTGTTTGCACAGCTGCGGGGTCATCAAAGGGGATTTCCGCTTGCGCCTGCGTAACATATAAAAGGTCCAGTCGCTCGTCTGCAAGCAGCAGGTCAAGGATGTGGGGTCCGCTGACCATCATGATCACGCGACAGCTCAATTCATTCGCAAGAGTAGAAATCATCCTGCTTCCATCTACACCTGTCTCACCGCTTCCCACGATGAGGATATCCAGGCTGGATAACGCCCTGCCTTTGTCTGAGTGCGCCATGGAATCTGTTGTGAAGATGATGATCTTTCGACCACTTCGGAGGAGTTTTTCTGGAAGCTCAAAATCCAGGCGGCGGGTGACAATCGCCACGTCCGGGCTTCGTTTTGGATAGCCTGCATCGAGCCTCCATTGACCTAGTGTTTCAAACGCGTGCCCAGGTTCGAATGGATAAAGTATATCCTGAGAAGTTGCGAGGCGTTTGAAATAAGAGCCTCCGCTGATTGTTACATCCGCCTGCGCCATCAACTCCTGGAAGCGGCCCCAGTCAGAAGCGTTTTTCAATCCCGCGGGAATCTGGAACCGCCCATCCCGGTCTGCTTTGGCGACCACCTCATTCTTGTCTGTCAGATAATCGGCCAACACCAGGCTCCTGCCAAGGTCCGCTGCCGTCTCTCTCAGCTTTTGGTCAAGATACAACCCTTCCAACGGCGCTTGCTTCTTTATCGGAAATATCTGATTTACCTTCGGCATGACTGCTCCTGATGTTCGACCCGGGTGGGAATCCTCAATCTGTCAGCGATAGGCCCATTGTCTCCAGCGCTTTCTGCGTGGTTTCGCAATCCCGATGAAGGACGCCCCGAATCCCAAGCGCTTGGGCAACTTCGACAAACATGACGCGATCCTCAATGTAAACTACCTGGTCCGGACTCGCCTGGGCAATATCCAACGCCATCCGGTAGATGTCTGCATCCGGCTTGCGATAGTGGACAAAGCAGGAGGAGACAAAGAAATCTATGAACGTACCCAGCCGGAAATGCTGTACCCGATGGGCAGTCAGTTCACGCCCCTCATTGCTGACGGCGGCGATCCGAAGGCTGTGGCGGGTCTTGAGCTCGCGCATCAATTCGATCATCTCCGGAAAAGGCTGCGATTG
>DATFET010000192.1:0-7994 GCA_035250835.1 Anaerolineales bacterium | reverse complement strand
ATGGTATGCAAGAGGCTGCGCAACCAGGGCAACCTGATTATAACCTCGCTCCTGCAGGCGCTTTTTTCCAAGCGGGACAGGGATCAGGATATCGATGCCCCACTGAAGTGAACGCACAAACTCCACCATCTGAATTGCCAATGCTTCTCCCAAACCGATGTTGCGGCGATACTTCATGGTATGAAGTCCATTCTGGATAGGTGAATCAAAAACCGCCCACGAACGCATCATGCGATAGGCAGGCGGATTCGCTCTACATTTGTCACATACAGCCGTCCCAGGAGTGGGCATCCCACATCTTTCACAGAAAGGTTCCTGGATGCGCGGCACACGCTCCTGGCATTCCCTGCACCAGCGCCAGCCAGGTTTCCCACATCCACTACAAACCGGAGGGAAGAGCAGATCCAATCCGCTCCAGGTCAGTTGATGAAAGCGATACGACCAGGGTATTCTGTTCACAGAGCCAGAGAATTTAATGTCTAACCGAGATTCTCCATGATCTGAATGGCAGCAGGCGTCAGGATAATGATCATGATGGACGGAAATATCAACAATGCCATAGGAATGATCATCTTGATTGGAGCCTTGTGAGCCAGTTCCTCCGCCCGTTGTCGCCGCTTCACCCGCATGTTATCTGACTGGATCCGCAGTACTTTCGCCATGCTTACACCTAGTTGTTCGCTCTGGATGATCGCAGCAACAAAACTCGTCATCTCCGGAATACCGAGGCGGTCAGCCATATCTCTCAAAGCCTCCCTGCGGACTTTGCCTAACTGGACCTCACGGATTGCCCGGGCAAAGGCAAGAGAGAGCTCGTTTTCCCATTTTTCGCTTACCTTCGACATGGCAGCGTCAAAGCCCAAGCCTGCTTCCACACAGATGGTCAACAGGTCCAATGCATCCGGCATGGCTTTGCGGATTTCGGTCTGCCGTCTATTGATTCTGCTGGTAAGCATAAGATGTGGGAGGAAAAAGCCGGCAAAAGCAGCCCCACCGATCAGAATAAAGTTATCAGTCGGGTTGGATGGCGGTGATATAAATATTACAGCTGCGATGAACCCCCCCAGGACAACAGCCAGGATGAACCGAATGGCAAGAAAGGTTGGGGCATCTACAGGCCACGGGTTGCCCGCCAATTCCAATCGCCGTGCGGTATCCTGAATGGCTTTTTGAGGTGTAAATCGGGCAGAAAATAGGCCGATGCGGCGAATCGCCGGGATGATGACCCGCTCACCAAAAGGCTGTGAAAGCTCGATCTCTTCGAGGGACTTGACATCCCCCCGCTGGATAAACTCAGCCAGACGCGCCTGTAATGGGTCGTTTTCCTCACCCTGAGAATTCCTTCTCAAACTGAAAATAATAATTACAATCGCCCCGATCAATACAATGGCACCAAATATGATAAGTCCCATCTTACACCTCGATATCCGCGATCTTCATCATCACAAAGTAACCTGAGGCGATCATACCGACAATCACTCCTACTGCCAGCCAGCCGCACGCAGGACCGCGAGCAAAGAAACTGCTGATGTATTCAGGGCTTACGAACCACAGAGCCAGGCTTAGAAATACCGGGATGAGAGACAGGACTACGCCTGAAGTACGAACGTTAGCCGTCATCACACGGATCTCACCCTTGATGCGGACACGCTCCCGGATGGTGAATGAAATCGTGTCCAGAATTTCGGACAGGTTCCCACCTACTTCACGCTGAACATTGATCGCAGTTACAACAAAATCCAGGTCGTCGCTGGGGATTCTTCTTAATAGGTTTTCCAGGGCAGTTTCCATTGGAATACCGATCTGCATTTCCTGAACCACCCTTCGGAACTCATCACTGATAGGCGGCGGCAGTTCACGGCTTACCGCTTCCAATGCCTGCATGGTGGAGTATCCAGCACGCAAGCCATTCACCATCAGGTTCAACATATCGGAAAGCTGGTCGTTAAATTTAATCAGGCGAGCTGCTTGTTTTCTCTTTACATAAAAACGGGGAAGGAAGAAACCGATCACCCCCCCGATGACCGCAGACGCAGTAAATGGCTGGATCAGGTATGCAATAAAAGCCACCGTAATTGTGGACATAAATATCAGGGCAAAATACTCAGCGACTTTAAACTTTAGATCTGCCCGCGCAAGTTCACGGGCCACGCGATCGCCTGTTGACGATTTTGCGACCCGACGATTGAGCCAATCGGTGGCTGCAGCCCGCCCGTTTCCCTGATCAGCTTCCACAGGTTTCTCATCGTCCAGGTAGCGCCCCAGACGTTCCTCAACGATCGAGCGATCGCTGGCAATAGAGACAACAGCGCCGATTATCAGAAGTATTAATATGATTACCCCCCCACCTAGTAAGAACATTGGGTTCATATTAAACAACCTTCCAATTCATGTGATTAATAACGCCGCCGCTCGCCAATACCGAAGATCGAGGGAGGAAGGTTTATGCCAGCAGTTTCTATTTTGTCCATAAACTTGGGACGCAATCCGGTGGGCCGCAGCCGACCAATAATCTTGCCATTATCGATGCTGGTCTGTTCAAATACGAAAATATCAGTCATGGTAATCACCTCCCCCTCCATGCCGCTTAACTCTGTAATACTTGTGATCTTACGCGTACCGTCCCGCATGCGTTCCTGATGACAGATCAGATCAACCGCGCTGGCCACCTGCTCACGTATCGCCCGCACCGGCAATTCCATGCCAGCCATCAGGCACATCGTCTCAACACGGGCGATCGCATCGCGAGGGCTATTCGCATGTGCTGTGGTCATGGATCCGTCATGGCCGGTATTCATTGCCTGTAGCATGTCCAAAGTCTCACCCCCGCGGCATTCTCCAACAATAATGCGATCAGGGCGCATACGGAGTGAGTTAATCACCAGGTCACGAATGGTAATCTCACCGCGGCCCTCGATATTGGGCGGGCGGGACTCCAGGGTCACCACATGTTCCTGTCGCAATTGCAGCTCTGCAGCATTTTCAATTGTTACGATCCGCTCGTCACCCGGAATAAAACCGGACATGACATTCAATAATGTTGTCTTCCCGGAGCCTGTACCGCCGGAGATCAGAACGTTCAAGCGGGCTTCCACGCAGGCTTTCAAAAATTGTATAGCCTCAGGACTCACAGAACCAAATTGAATCAACTGCTCTACGGTGATCGGATTTTTAGAGAACTTGCGGATGGTCAATGTGGGTCCAACCAGGGAAAGTGGTGGGATAACAGCATTGACACGGGAGCCATCCTGTAAGCGTGCATCCACATAGGGGCTGGATTCGTCAATTCGCCTGCCCAGAGGCGCAACAATCCGGTCAATAATACGCATCACATGGTCGTTATTCTCAAATGTTACCGGAACCCGGTGGATCTTACCTTTTCGCTCCACATAGACATTTTTGGGACCGTTTACCATGATTTCAGTAATGGTATCATCCTCGAGGAGGGGTTGTAAGGGACCAAAGCCCAGGATTTCTGCAGCGATCTGTTCAAACAACCGTGCGCGTTCCGGACGAGAAAGGACTATATTCTCCTCCGCCAAAATCTGCTCGAAAAGATCCTGAATGGTTCGTCGTACTTCATCTGTCCTGGTTACATCCATTGAAGGATCAAGTTCTGACAGGAGCTTGTTTTGAACGCGCGTTTTCAGATCGAAGTATGAACCAGCTTGTGGAGACGTAATGGGAGCATTCACCCGGCGTGCCTGCAGGGATGAAAGACGTGAACCCTCGGCACTTTGATTATCTGAAGACGAGCTACCGGGGGTGTTTCCGCTCTGACCTTTTTCTATACGTTTTAAGAGAGACATCTTTTCACATCTCCTCTTCAATGTGAATTATTCAATGGTACCAATAAAAATTTAGCGTCTGATGGATCGACTCGATTCCTCAGCAGCTTCCTGTGCAGCAAAACGTGCCCGCACGCTTTCAGTTAGAGAGAGGATACCGCGTGACGCAGGCTGATTTTTGCTCTCCAGTATAAAAGGCACGCCTCGGTTTACAGCTTTCATGACAGTGCCTTCATCCAGTGGGATGACTGACGGAACTTCCTGCTTGAGGTTTTCTGCAATCCGCTCAGGCGTAATGTTGATGCGTTTATCGTATCGATTCAAAGTAAATAGGATACGTTCCCGATCTATTCCAAGAGTGTGTGACAAATCCAGGAAAAGCCGGCAATTCTTAATAGACGGAATATCCTGCGTACTTACCAGTACGATCAGATCGCTATCGTCAATTGCCGCCAACGTTACGTCCGTCAGGAGAGAGGCAGTATCGATAACAACGTACGTGTAAATTTGCTTTAAATATTCTAGTACTCTGGCAAACTGACCGCTCGATACTTTCTCAGCAAATTCAGGGCGGCTGGGAGCTGCCAGAATATGAAGACCTGAAGCAGTGTGTTTTAACATCACCTCTTCCACGATCTCCGGGTCCAGTTCTTCAGCTCGGGGTGCAAGATCCGCAATTGTATTCTTACCCTGTTCATTGACAAAGACTGCTACATCACCAAACTGGAGGTTCCCATCGACCAGGGCAACACGCGTATCTTCGTTATGCAGGGTGAGAGCCAGGTTGACAGCTACAGTCGTACAACCCGTGCCCCCCTTCGGACTATAGACTGTGACAATTTTTCCTTTAGGCGTACTATACCCGGGCAGAACACCGATATTTCCGATGGTTGGAAGCGGCTGGATTTGAATACTTTTCGAACGCTCCGTCTGGGCCATCGCACCGGCGCGGCGAATTGCAGAAATCAATTCATCGCCCAGAGGCGGCTTGGTCAGAAAGTCACGCGCGCCGGCCAACATTGCTCTGCGCATGTAGTTCTGATCACTTTGGACAGAGAGGATTACTACTTGAACAGCGGGCTGATGAGAGCGAATCGTCTCGGTTGCGGTAATGCCATCCATATCCGGCATATTGATATCCATCAGGACCACATCCGGATTCATTTCCTGAGAGAGTTGAATGGCTTCCTTTCCGGTGCGTGCCAAACCAACTACATCAACATCCGACTCAAACTGCAGCAGTTTACGGACATTTTCCCTGGTTTCGGAAATATCATCCACGATGAGAACTTTAATTTTATCGCCGACAGGCATACTGTGTAACACCTCTATTGGATAACGTGATGACTTCTATTGTTGAGGCTGGACAGTAACAATATCATTAGGCAGAAGCGGCGGGGAAAGAAGATCGATCCTTGGTTGTGCTGCATATGGCAATTTTGAGGGGAGTGAAATGTTGTACTGGGTCAGCAAACTCGTCAGAGTTGTTGATTCTGCAGCAATGCGGGATGTATCGTTTGGGTTACGAAGAGTCATGCTCATCATAGCTCCGCTGTACACAAAATAATTTAAGGAAATGGAGTCCTGCGGTGAAACCATCAAAGTAATAATGTCCGGGGATGCCTGCTGCTGAGCCTGTGCAGGGGATGGGGTCGCATTCGGATCAGTGCTTACAGGCTGCAAAGCGAAATTTCCCAACTTCATGACCACGACATCCTGAAGGATCATCTGGCATACCAGACGCGGTCTCTGTGCTTCCGAGGGAACGGTATAGAAGGGCTGTTGAAGAGTGGCGTCAAGTTCAACACGCCCTTGACGTGAAGGCAATTCCCCCGTAAGTGCACCGACTGACAGAACCGGCAGCTGACCTTCCAGGAAGCCCGTCCCGGTCAAAATAGAGGTGTAGTTTGGAAGCACAGCCTGATACGCCGGATCGACATCAACGAACAGCATACAGGCATTTACGTTGACATGAGCGCCATCATTGATAGCGTAGCCACCTAACGCCAGGCGGTTCGTAGGAATTGTCGCAGCAACCATGCCGGTCGGAATCTGCACCGCCCAGGACGGACCCGAAATATCAGGAGCGTCTCCAACTACTGACGAAGTGATGACAGTACCTTGGTCCAAATTGATCCGGGCGGTCTGACCGACCAGCGCACTCTCTTCACTAGATGTAAACATCACCTCAGCTACGTTTTCAGGAGGGATGGAGAATCTTCCGAGCATTTCGGAGGTGATAGTCGTCCCCTGGGGAATGTTTTGAGCAGCGTAAAACACCTCAGTAAGAACTGGTTGTGTTGGCTGGGGAACCACCGGAGTGCCGAATTGATTCCACAGAAGGGCAAGTAGAGCTATGCCAACCACAACAATTAATAGAATGAAGATAATACTTCGTCCGCGACGCATAGTACATTTCTCCTCTCTTACGTTCTCTGCTCAAAAGGCAGGGGTTTAGCTACAAGCATTATACAGTATAAACCTAAATGAATAATAGCAAATTGATAAAAACGAAAGGTCTGGCCACACGACTAGACCAATTTTTGGCAAAAAATAGCCTGAAGGGGCCCCTTGGTAAGCATCAAAGCTTGAGCCAAATCTGAGCTTGCTTCAACCAGTATCTGAGTTTGCGCTTCTGTCATTGCTGCCGGAGTTGGGAATTAAGATCGTGCTGGAACGGCAAAAGATATTCGTGTCCCTTTCCCAGTAGTGCTATCAATTTCAAAACTACCACCAAGCATTTCTGCCCGTTCACGGATCAATCGCAGCCCCAAACTGTTATTCTGTAGAAGGGAATCTGGATCAAACCCCTTGCCATTGTCATCCCCACTGACCCGAACCCGTTCCTGGCCCAGGTCAAGCAGTATTCTCACCATCGTTGCCTGACTGTGACGGGCAGCATTCCCTAAAAGCTCCTGGATTGCACGAAATAACATGACCTCCAGGTAGGGTTCCAGCCGCCGTTCATTGCCAGTGACAGTCACGCTAATATCCAGACCGGTTTGTTCCTTGAAAGCATCCACATATCTGCGGACGGTCGGGACCAGCCCCAAATCATCGAGCATCATGGGACGCAATTCGAAGATAAAGTTCCTGACTTTCTGAAAGGTTCCCATTGCCGATGTTTTTAAATTACTCAGTTCATCACGCGCCTGCGCTGCATCCACATCCATCAACCGCATGGCAATCTCAGTCTGCAGGATGAAATTGGAGAGAGCCTGAGCAGGTCCATCATGGATCTGCCGCGACAACCGTTGCCGTTCAGTTTCCTGAGCATTGACCAGCATTTCCACGCTGGCAAAAGGACTCTTTGCAGCTCCGCTGGCTAGCGCTGCAGGTGAAGCGGAACTCGGAGAATTTAGAGCCAGCCCAAGCGTGGATTTGAACCGCTCCAGATACTGCTTTTCGGACTGCAGCTTTTCCAACTGGCCGCGCATTACCAACAGACGCTGCTGCGCGTCCAAGGCGGAATCATATATGCTTCTGACCTCACCAGGTGACATCTTGTCGAGCTGGTTTTGCATTTGTTGAAGGTGGGTGGTAATGGCAGTATTGCGCTGGGAGAGTTTCGATACCTCGCCCTGACTCTGCTCGATCATGAGTGTAATTTCACGTAAAGCTTTTTCGGTTTCTTCGAGTTCAGATCCATAATCCAGCCCGGCACCTGTGGATGCATCAATATCAGTTGCCATATCAACTACTCCTGATTTTTCACTTGATCATTCTGAAGTTTAACCCATCCACGCTTAAGGGCATAAACCACTGCCTGGGTTCGATCCTCAACTCCAAATTTTCTGAGAATGGAAGTGACATGATTCTTGACGGTTTGATGGCTGATTCCGAGCAAACTCGCGATCTCCTTATTGCTCATCCCACGCACAACGCAGGAAAGAACCTCCATTTCCCGGTCAGACAATGGGTGGAAAGGTGAACCGGGTTCACTATAGGATCGTCTTGCGCCGTCCATTTGCTCATCGATCCAATGGTCCAGCTCGCGGCGGGTAAAGATGTTACCGGCAACTGCATATTTGCCATCGGCAACAGCCCGCACGGTCAGCGCAAGGATTTCAGGGCTGATCTCTTTGGCACAGTAGCCAACCGCGCCAGCCAGCACCGCGTGGATCGCCTGTTCAATATCATCATAACCTGTCAATAATACCACCCGGGTAGGCAGGTGTTCAGAAGTCACCTGGTGTGTTACCTGCT
>DATFET010000173.1:0-13649 GCA_035250835.1 Anaerolineales bacterium | reverse complement strand
ATCGTAATGTGAGGCGTTGGATACATCCATACCGGTCAGAGCAGACATCAGGGATTGATACTCGAAGATGGCCTGCAGCGTGCCCTGTGAGATCTCCGGCTGATAAGGTGTGTAGGCAGTATAGAACTCGCCGCGCCGCAGGATGTGGTCCACGACCGAGGGGATATAGTGGTTGTACATGCCCGCGCCAAGGAAGGACACCAGGTCAGTGCGCACGTTTTCATTCACCTGTGCAAGACCGGAGAGTTCCTCCATCGCTTCCATTTCGGTCAACGCGGGGGGCAGGTTCAAGGTGGGGAAGCGGTGCTTCGCCGGGACGGCTTTGAACAGATCGTCGAGCGACTTGACGCCGATCGTCTCCAGCATCGCATCCCGCTCTTTGGGGGAAATGGGAATATAGGTCATAATTAGCTCCAAGCGGTTAGATAACTGCTAATGGGTTCTTTCCTCACAATACTTTTCGTATGCAGCGGAGTCCATCGCATCTGCAGCGGAGCCGCCGTCGAGTTGGATCATCCAGGCCTCGCCGTAGGGATCGCTGTTGATGGATTCGGGTTTGTCAGCCAGTCCCTTGTTGACAGCCGAAACCGTTCCCGACGCAGGCGAGTAGATCTCGGCTGAAGCCTTTACCGATTCGACTGAAGCAATCGGCTTCCCCACCTCCAAAGTATCGCCCTCCTCGACCAGGAGCTCGACAAAGACGATATCGGAGAGCTGCGACTGGGCATAATCGGTAATCCCTGCCCTGCCTGACTCAGGGTCGAACCATTCATCGGATCTGGTGTATTTCAAGTTGGCGGGTGCGTTCATATTGTTATGCTCCTTTGGAAAGTTTGGAGTCGAGGAGCTCGTGTGCCCGTTAGGGTATGCTCCTTGCGTCTTCGCTATCAAGCTGGCTGACTCCACAAATGTTGGCGAATCAAAAAGGCGCACGAAATCCATCGCGCGCCTCTGTACTGTGACCTGAGAGATTGTTTAGTTAGGTAGTTCCTTAGTTGTTTAGTTTTGTAGTCTTCCGACTACCCAACTATCGAACTAACAAACTATCAAACTAAATTTACACCGTCGGTATCCCTTGCGGGATTTTCCAGAGTCTGGTCGGGGCAGGGTCCTTTTGCCTGAGAGTTTCATCTGGTTTCGCCTTGCCAGATTTGCACCTTCGGCGCTCATGATATTCTGTCAGCAGTTCGACCACTGACGAAACAGAGACTCTTCCCTGTTGCCCGGTACATTGTTCATTCCATTGTATGGGCGAGGGGAATGAGAGTCAAGAGGAAAATCATCCTGATTATGATAATTCGAAATGACGGGCGTCCAGGGACAGACCGGAGGAGCGTCTAGAAGAATTGATAGATAAAACGGGAGAGATCACTGGCAGTACTGCCGAAGAGCAGCAATAAAAGGATCACAACCGCCACCCCCCACGATTGTCTGGCAGCTGACCATTTTCTCGGGAAAGCCAGGTCGCCATAACGTCCTTCCTGCCGATCCAGCCAAAGCGAGAGAACGATGAGCAGGATCTCCGGCAGGATGAAAAGATCAAACGGCGCAGCATCAACTGGTGCGGATCCTGAAAACTAACGAAGCGCGGCGCGCACACTCGGCGTGTTGAAGGGTATCCATGCAAGTGTGACCATGATGAATACAAAGGCGCTGTAGAGGTGTGCCTTAAAGCCATTTCTCGGAAGCAGATTGTATTGTTGTAACAATTGCTCGAACACCAAGAAAAGTCCGTGCAAAAATCCCCACAGGAGGAGCGCCAGGGACGCGCCATGCCAGAATCCACTCACAAGCATGGTCATCATGGGCGGGATCACCAATGCCATCCAACCTGACCAGCGCGCCTGTATTGACCAGCGCCGCAGCGGATAAAAAATGTAATCCCTCAGCCATTCAGACAGAGTGATGTGCCAGCGTGCCCAGAAATCGCTAAATGAGCGGGCAAAGTGCGGCTGCCGAAAATTTGGGGAAAGCTGTATACCCAGCAGGAAGCTTACACCTCTCACCATGGATGTATAGCCGGCAAAATCGTTATAAATCACAAAGGCAAAGATCAACAGTCCAATTGCTCGCTCAAGAGATGTATAGTTTTCCGGTTTGGAGAAAAGGTCAGCTGGGCGCAGACCCGCCAGGTGATCGGCGATGACCACTTTTCTTAACAGTCCCAGCAGGATCAGATAAACTCCCTGCTCGACTGCGTCCCTGTCCACGACCCGATCGCGTTTCAACTGCGGTAGGAATTTTTTCGCCCGCTCGATCGGACCCGCCAGCAATTTGGGAAAATATGCCACATAGAGAGCAAACTGGATAAAACTCTTTTCTGCCCTGATTTGCCCACGATGGACATCTATTAGATAAGAAATGATCTGCAGGACATAAAAGGAAAACCCGATAGGCAGGAGAATGGCTGTAAATGTAGCCGAGCCTATTCGTTCCCAGAAATTTGCCCCATACGGACCGCTCAGAAGTTTTAGCAGAATCAGCGAACCGGTGTTGATTGCAAGACTCAATAGAAGCAGGGATCTCGATTTCGTTTTTTCAAGTTGCTGCGCCAGAAAAAAATTCAAAACCGTGAAGAGGAGCAAAACGGGGATGTACCACAAATTCCATGTAGCATAGAAAAAATAAGAAACGATCAACAGCCAGAACAGTTGGGCACGCGGGGCGAGAATGTAGTAAACAAATGCTGTGCCCAGTGCCAGGAGCAGGAATTCCAGAGATACGATCTCGATCGGTCTCATTCAAAGAATTCCGGGGGATACTCGCGGGCAAGCTGTTTACCCAACCACGCACTCAACACAGGGACACCTTTTTCGTTGATATGCTGCAGGTCATACCAGCCATCGGAACTAATTCTGTCGGATAGATTCTTGGTGAGCCAGAATGGAATATCATGCGCAGCAAGCGTGTTTTGCATGTAATCTACATACGGCTGGAAATATAAATCCTGATGAGCTGAATATTCGTCGGGTTGGATGAGTGCATCGATAATAAGAATATTTTGTCCATTGTCCTTCAGCTCTAAAAGCCGATCGAAACCCTCCTGAGCAGGAGTGTAAGTTCGTTGAAATGTAAGCCCGGGAGGAGGTAATTGGCGCGGCTCTCCCGAACCGTGAAGAGGTGCCAGCCCCTCACGTGTGATCGAATGCCATGTATCCAGGATCTGCATACGGTTCGATGGGGTCAGCCAGTATAGAAACGAGAGCAAATAGCGGTACCCGTAGAGAGAGTTGACCGCCCAGCCGCGCAGCGATGGACTGCCGAGGTTCTGTCCGGCCCAATCGGTAGAGGCAACATGACGCACGGGGAAGTCCACACTCGTCTCGAAGTCACGCGGAGATAGGATCAAAATGAGAAGTTTGGGATGAAAACGATTGACCAGTGCTTCAGCTAATGGCCCCGATGCATCCAGAAATAAAGCCGGCAGCCCGAAGTTAAAGCAATGGATGGGTGAGCCTGTTTCTGCCTGGTAGGCCTCTTCGATCAGTCTGGGATTGGGACCGTTATTGGTCATCGAGTCGCCAAGGATCAGGCAATCCAACTGGCCATGCTGACGGATACTCTGCTCGAGATAATATACTTTTGTGTCGAACTCGAAGGAATCCACACCAACGCTGGGCGGCGGGAGATAATATCCCAGCGGCGTTCGAGCCAGGATTTCAGCGATCAACAACAGGCTGAGGGTGATCGCGAAGAAGACATACACTCCTCGCCACAGGGGCAGGGATCTTATGCCTTCCAGCTTCAGTGTTTGCTTTCCAAAAATATTATTCTGCAAGATGCATCTACATAAAAAAAGCGGAGGAATTTTTCCATGTACGCAATTCCCTCAGCTTTTTATAGTCTTCCAACGTAGGGTTACAGTATTACTCCCCTGTCTGGCGTTCATTTACCAAACCCATTTTATGGTTGGGTTGAATGCGAGTCAAGAGGATTTCTTCCTGCGGAAGAACAAGACTTCCAACCTTTTCGATTGGAAGTCTTGACTGGATTATTCAGGGGAGCTTTTGGGCTTTTCGTGATCATCAGGCGGCTCAGACTCGGAGGCAGGGTGTTCATCCACAGGCGGCATGTCCTCCCTGTAAATGGGTGACGGGATGGGTTCCTCGATCGGAGCCGGCGGGACGGGTGTAATGGGCGCGGGAGACATAGTTCCGTTCAGGCGGGCAAAATAGTCTCTGACGATCTGGTCGTTATAGAAGACGAGCGAGAGGATGCCCACCACCATGGAAAAGACGTTGCCGGTCAGGATACAGACGATCTCGAGGATCGCGATCGTCTTCGCAGGCTGGACCGGGTGCGGAGGGTTGCTCAACAGTTTAGCTGCGTACAGTATCTCGAAGATGCCGAGTATGCTGGGCAGAATGGTGAGGGGAATGCAAATGATTCCGATGATCGTCACGAAAGCCGTAGCCGATGCTGCGAGTCCCCACATGATGTTAACGATACCGCTGGCAAGTGTCGTCCATGCAATGATATTTACCAGGTTGGGTTTTTCTAGAAACGCAGATTGTGTATTCATATCTTTCTCCTGATTGGAAGAGTACAGTTCACTTCCTTATACGCCGCATCAGGAGCAGAGTTGCAAACTCAGTCGGGCGTCCCGGCCGGTTTGATGTCCTTCAGGTTCAGTTGCAGGGACTTGCGTCCGTTATATTCGTTTGCTTCAAAATGATACAGAACGTCCACGCGCGGGGTCAGGGAGGCTTGCATGTGCCCCATGCGAAAGCCGATGCAGTCCATAAAGCCCCCGCATTCATCGTCCAGGGTCACTTTCAGATGCCTGCCCTCTGTCCCAACGGATCGAAAGGATTTTATTTTGACATCCCGCGAGACGAAGACCGCGCTGGGATTTCCATAGCCGGTGGGTTCGAGATATTGCAGGTGATCCAGCACTTCCATGCTGAGCTGGGGTAATGAAACTTCCATATCGGCGGTGAGCGAGTGACGCAGATCCTTCCCGTCGAGCTGGTCCCGGGCGATCTGCTTCAGGCGCGCCACGAACTCGAGCAGGTTTTCATTTCGGACTGTGAAACCGGCTGCCGCGGCATGTCCTCCATGACGAACGAGCAAATCCCTGCATAAGTCGAGCGCATCGGTGATGTGGAACTCCGGGATAGAGCGGCACGAGCCGCGCGTTTCCTCTGCGCCTTTGGCCGCAACAACAGACGGGCGATAATGGACTTCCGTTAATCGCGAAGCAGCCAGGCCCACCACACCCGGGTTGAAGCTCTCATCCGCGGCGAAGAGCAGAAAGGCATGCGGGTCCTCGGCCAGGGCGATCTGTTCCGCCTGTTCCTGTGTGGTGCGGGTCAGACCCTGTCTCTTATAGTTTTGGACTTCAAGCTGCTGCGCGAGCTGACCGGCTCGCATCACATCGCTGGTGGTCAGCAGCTCGAAGGATGCCAGCGCCGATTCAAGCCTGCCCGAAGCGTTCAGGCGTGGTCCCAGCATAAAGCCAATGTTACCGGCTGTAACTTTCCCGATCTGCATTTTGGCAACCTGGGCAAGCGAATACAATCCCTGCCTTTTGGTCTCGCGGATCTGCCTGAGACCGCTGCGGACGAGGAAGCGGTTCTCGCCGACGAGCGGAGCCAGGTCCGCGACCGTGCCGAGCGCGACCAGGTCCAGCAGGTCAGCCAGGTTTATCGTTGAGGACCGGCCATTCGATCTCTGCACCAGGGCTTCCGCAATCTTATAGGCAATACCGACCCCTGCAAGATATTTATCAGGGTAGATGTCGCCGGGCTGCTTGGGGTTGACAACCGCGAAAGAGGCGGGCAGGTTTTCCCCGTCAGGGTGGTGGTGATCGCTGATAATGAGATCCAACCCTATGGTCTGCGCGTGAAGCGCTTCGTTCGGGGAGCGGATTCCGCAATCCACAGTAATGACCAGTTTGACGTCATCCGCTTTCAGAGTGTCCAGCGCATCGATGTTAAGCCCATAGCCTTCGTCGAAACGGTTGGGGATATAATGGCGGGCGTTCGCGCCGAGGCCGATTAGCGCATCCACCAGGAGCGCGGTGGCGGTCACGCCGTCCACGTCATAATCGCCATAGACGGCAATCGGCTCGTTATGCCGGATCGCATACCCAATGCGGTCCACGCTCGCTTCCATGCCGGTCAGTTGGAACGGGTTTGTGTCGAAGTCTGACAGTGCCCGCATGAAGGCGCGCGCATCATCATAATTTGCCATACCTCGGTTGAACAGGATTTGCTTGAGAATGGGAGGGAAGCGTACAAGCCCTTCTTCAGCTTGTGGTGTTAGCGGTGAACTGATCACCCAGCGTTTAGTGTGCATCGAATCGTCTATCTGAACCGTTGGTAGTATTTTCAAAGGTGAAAGTCATCTGTACAGTATAAACTGTGATGGGGGAAGCAGGCAAGTGTATAATGCGCATGGAGGAGTCGCCATGTATATTCTCAGGCCAGATGAACGAACGACGCCCGTCATGCTGTATACAAAGGAAGCGGTCGTGCGCGGCGAAGCCGTGATCAAGCAGAGCGTCCCACGCGTCAATCTCTGGCTGCGGACAGATGGTGCGCCGAAATACATGCATCTGCTCAAGGCACAGATGCTGGTGTTTGGGGGAAGTCCAGTCAAAGCCTTTTCCTATCCACAACTTTATTTTCCGACTACAGAATTGATCGCCTTTCATACCCTGCCTCCCACAGACGAACCCCTGGATTATGATCCTGGAGAAGCAAACCGTGTGATGGAACCCGTGGATTTGCTGGTGGGCACTTTCGTGATGAAGGGCAATATCCGCATCTCTGCCCAGACGGAGATGGGAGTCAGCCTCGAGGTAGCGCGCGTCACATGGATGTCGCTGTATGATGCGGTCATTACCAACCAATATCTGCCCCAGATGCCGCCTTTGCAAATCCCCATGCTGCTGGTCAACCCTGCACATGTTGCACTTGGATTGAATGAATAGCAATAACCACCACATGGAAATTACCCTGACCACTCCTGCTCTGTTATTCCCGGCAGTTTCGCTTTTGATGCTTGCCTACACCAACCGTTTTTTGACTCTCGCCATATGGATTCTTTGTCAAGTGACAAGTAATCCATATGGCGCTGTCATAGCTCTGTTTGAATCTTGCCTTTCTGAATAGAAACATTTATCTTTCCAAATTTTAAGAGTGGAAGACTAAAGAAGGACAGGCATGGATTCGTGCTGCTAAGTGACGATAAAGGGGTCAACCGTTATTCACTTTATGATTGAAAATTTTGGCGGAGGTAAATAAACATGTCTAATGCATCTTCTCCGACTGGCAGAGATCGCAGGATATTTGTCGGCACGTATACCGAGCCGGAAGGGAGCACCAGTGAGGGTGTTTATGTTTATCGAATGGATTCGTCCTCGGGAAAGCTGACATTCGAAACTGTAAAAAATATGATTAATCCCTCCTATCTGGAAGTTCATCCGCAGTCGGGTTTTCTCTACACCGTAAACGAAGTTCAAAAATTCGAGGGCAAATCCGGTGGCGGTGTGACAGCCCTGTCCATTGATTCTGAAACGTTCGATTCCAGTCTGTTGAACAAACAACCCTCCGAGGGTGAAGATCCATGCTACATTAGTATCGACCGAACAGGCAGGTATGCACTGGTCGCCAACTATACCAGCGGAAGCCTCGCCATGCTGCCCATAGGGTCGGATGGCAGGCTGGGTCCTGCATCCCAGGTGATACGACACAGTGGTGCGAGCATCCACCCCGTGCGTCAGAGTAGTCCCCATGCACACTGCATCCTGCCTGATCCAACGAACCGCTTTGTTGTAGCTGTTGACCTCGGCATCGATAAGCTCATGATCTATCGCATGGATCTGGCAGCCGGGCAGCTCTACGAACATGCCGAGGCAAATCTCCAGGAAGGCTCGGGTCCACGGCACCTTGCCTTCCATCCCAACGGCGGAACTGCCTATGTGATCTGTGAGTTGAATTCCACACTGATCGCGTATCGGTATGACCCCGAAGCTGGCACCTTCGAGGAAATGCAGTCTGTGCGGACGCTGCCTCCAGGATATGAGGGCAGAAATTTATGTGCAGATTTGCATATCACCCCGGATGGAAAATTCCTGTATGCCTCTAACCGCGGGCACGACAGCCTCGTCTGTTTTACGATCGCTGCAGAGGACGGTCAATTGACGCTTCAGGATCCTGTCCCCAGCGGAGGGCGTGAACCGCGCGGGTTTGCGATCGACCCGGACGGAAAATTCCTGCTGGCTGCAAACCAGAATTCAAATACTATCGTCACCTTCCTGATCGACCCTGCCATGGGTCAGTTATCCAGGATAGAAGATGAAGTGGAAGTACCCATGCCGGTCTGCATCAAATTCGCCCAGGGATAGCGCGGGCGTCCTCTAATTTTCTTCATACATACTACTAACTACTCTCCAATATTTGCCTCCTGCAATTTAATGGTGGGGAACCCTGGAGGAAGCGCAGGAATATAACCGCAGGTGATGAGCCTGCGGTTATTTATATTGAGGCTCCGTGAATGCTTTATAATCTCAATCCAGTATGAGTCAAACCAAAGTGCAGAAACATTCCTGAGATGTATGATCAATACGCTGCCTCGTCATAGAACTTATCTGATCCTGTTTTTGTTCGTGATGGTTGCAATGGGGGTGAATATCCGAAAAGCTGTTCATATCGACGATTCTGCCTATTTGCAGATCGCAAAAGCCATTATTCTCGATCCCTTGCACCCCCTTTCGCAGGAGATCAACTGGGGGAATACAACTGAACCGATTTTCGCCATAAACCAACCGCTTTTCATACCCTATGTTTACGCGATCCTGATCAGGCTCTTTGGCTATTCTGAACTTGTTTTACATTTATTCATTGCATTTTGCACTGGACTCGCTGCTCTTTTCTTCCACCTGATTTTAATTTTCTTTCGTGTGCGCAACCCCTTATTCCTGACGGGATTATTTATATTAGGTCCAGCTTTCCTGCCGGAGCAAAATTTAATGGTGGATGTTCCATTAATCGCCTCCTGGCTTGTTTTCTACTGGGCAATCCTGACTGCGGAGAAGCGGGAGGGAAGATATTTCCTGGCTGGAATAGCAGTTTCCATAGCGTGCCTGTGTAAATATACAAGCCTGGTCCTGCTGCCTGTTTTCCTGTTTGTGATCCTTTTCCGACGTCATTGGAGAAGCCTATGGACCTTGGGTATTCCTGTGCTGATCCTGTTGCTCTGGTCCGCTTTTAACTACTACGATGTCGGGGCGATCCATATGTTTGGAAGGCCCTCACCGATTCTGACAACACAGACTGTGGCTTACAGACTTATCAGCTGGATTGCGGGCATCGGGTCTGTGGCGCCATTCATAATCAGTTTTATTTATTTGAACCGAAGCAGTAGATTGGACCTGGGATGGTTAATCATTTCAATTGCCGGGGGTGTGCTTCTTTATTTGTTTATGGTCCGGACAGGTCAAAAAATATTCGCATTCTACTGGACCCCTTTTTTTATTGCCGGGGTATTCCTGAATGGGATGGCGATCAGCCTCTTGATACGAAACCTGAGGGCGGCCTGGAGGGCGGGAGACAGGGAAACGATCATCCAGGAAGGTCTGCTTGGGTTGTGGATCGCAGGAACCACAGCATTCATCATTCTATTTTCCCCATTTATTGCCATCAGACATATTTTGCTCGTGATCCCACCATTCCTGATACTGCTGGGAAGGAACCTTTCACAACGTGGATATGTCGTTTCGCGGGATGCCTTCAGTTTTGGTCTGACCGTTTTATTGGGTCTGGTCCTCGCCATATCTGATTACGTCTACGCGGATATCTATCGAGATTATGCTTACATTATCAAGGACGATTTGCCCTCAAATGAACTCGTATACCAAACAGGCCACTGGGGGTGGGAATGGTATTCGCTCGATGCTGGAATGATCCAATACGATACGGAGAAAAGCCGTCTGCGAAAGGGTAATTACCTGGTCATACCCACTGCTGTCGCGGGCCAACAAATATCGCCAAAGCAAGTACCTCATTTGCAGGAAGTGGAACGCATCAATATCCCAGCGCCCGCAGCGACCTGGCTGCGGACGATGTCTGGCGGCGGATATTATGCATTTGGATTCCCTCACTCGACTCCCTGGATGTTTTCAAAGGCTCCATTCGAATTTGTGATTTATCGGGTCCGCGAATAAACCCTATCCGTTTCAAAAGTTAGAAAATTAAAGAGTAAACAGTCACGGATTTATTGTATAATCATTTTGACCTATTGATGCCTGTTGCGCCACGTGGGGATGTCATTTAGACGCGGCACTGAAGAACACAACTTGTTTCTTGACAATGTACAGGAGGCAGAGAGATGAAGAAAATCGTCTGTCCCGTTACAGCTGTGATTCTGGTTTTAACAATAACAGCGTGTGCCCCCGGTTCGAGTATAGAGGTCAGCACGGTTGACTCAACCATTCAGCTCAGCATGCCCGGTCCCAACCCTCTGGTCAACCAGCCGGATGCGCAGGGACGAGTGGCGCGTGCAGTAGCTGGATTATGGCATGGGTTCATTGTGCCGATCACTCTGGTCCTCTCGTTCTTCAATTCCGACGTGCAGATCTACGAAGTCCATAATGCAGGGAGTGAATATAACTTTGGCTTTTTCCTCGGAGAGGCATTTATGTTTGCGCTTATCGGACTTTTTCTGCGGATACGAGGTTCAGCGTAGACAGGTGGGGTATATAGATGGCAACGAAATCCCGCTTCCCAGATGAGGTTCTGGCAGCCATCCAGGAGGATAAGATCCTCGGCATCCGCGCCGGCCGGGACTCGAATCACCGCGTCATCGGGGTCTGGATGGTCGCCGTGGAAGGACGCGTCTTCGTCCGTTCGTGGGGCATGAAATCGCGCAGCTGGTGGCGGACCCTGCTCGAGGATCCGTATGGAAGCATGTTCGTGAGTGATAGGGAAATCCCGGTCAGGACGATCCAAACTCGCAGCGAGCGCCTGAAGGACCTGGTCAGCGCGGCGTATAAGGAAAAATACAACACGCCCGGATCCATACAGTTTGTGAAGGACATGTCTCGAAAGAAGTCCCGCGATACCACAGCGGAACTGGTACCGCGCTAGTAGAAACTCAAACCTGGCAATTGATAAGACCTTACAAAGTTATTAGGTTCATGACAATTTCTTGATAAAGCTTGCCGGATGTATATAATGTAGTTGTATGACAACTTAAGGAGAACTGACCGATGCAAGACGATTATCAATTGGATGATATGGAAAACTTCAAGATCGATCCGCATACCTGGCTGCGTACCCTGCTGGCTATCTTGGGCGATAAGGAAAAAAAGGCCAATGTTATTCAAATTATCGCGGAAAAGACAGGGTTTACAACCGAAGAAGCGGAACTGATCATGACGACTATTATGGGTGTTTTGATCAACGATACCCGCTCGAATTAAACTTTCCTCATCCGTTATATCTTATGGGAGGAAGATGGAGCGACCATTTCGGTCGATGCCATAGGGCAGGACATCAAATTCATCCAGAATATTTGTTTTACAGAACACCCTAATAACCCTGGAAGCATAGATGAATGCGAAATTCAAAAAGTGGCTGCTCTCGCTGCTGGTGCTGCAATTATTCCTGCCTGTCCATGTTGTCATTGCTGATACCGGCCCCAAGCCGAGCATGGAATTTGAATTCGAACAGGGCTCGAGCACTGAGCCGCTGGAGGTGATCTCGAGCATTTTATACGAGTGTGACGAAGCCGATTGCAGTGATGCCGCGCCGCTCGAAGAACTCGGTCCGCAGAGATTTAGCTGCAACGCAGATGGCTGCTACGCAATCGCCTATGGTTTTGCACCTTACCACAGGATCAAAATCGAATTTTCAGATGGGAGCACACGTCAGAGCAATATCTTTGAGACCATAGATTTTGATTCGGTGTATCTTGTCACCGTCAACGCAGACGACCTGTCAGTTGTAGAAGTATCTGGCTCGCCAGCTCCTCTCGATGAGCCATTCTTCCCAGCGCCGACTCCCGTGCCAAACGTCTATCTTGGTGTAGGTCTCTTTGCGTGCATTTGTTTGAGTTTTCTCTTATTCATTGGCCTGGTCATCTTCTTCGCTCGCCGCTCAAGAAAGAAGTGATTTATTCCCTTCCCATCACAATCATTATTGAAGGATTGGTTTGTCTTGGTTACACTATTTGGAGCAGGAAGCCAGTCCTTTTTATTTTCGTAACCAGTGTTTTTGCGAATTTGATCACCCAATCTTTTTTATGGGTTGTCTTGCACATTTTCTTCCAACACTATCTACTCACCCTATTGATTGCCGAAATCCTGATCTGGATCGCCGAGGGTATTTTCTTGTATGGTTTTCGAGTTAATCAATTAAGCCTCAAAGATTCGCTTTTCTTAAGTCTCATCATGAACCTGTCGAGTTTTGGAATTGGCTTGTTCTTGCCGATTTAGTCCAAGAGAGTCGTCATTCTTAATTCTATCCCGTTATAATCTCAGCCAATGTTTGAGTTCACCATTACATCCAAAAAGAACCGCGCCCACACGGGTGTTTTCTCCACTCCTCACGGCGAGTTCCTGACGCCGGTCTTCGCGCCCGTTCGCACGCAGCCATCTGGGTATACTCAACACAAATGAACGAGAAAATCAAAGCATGGTTACAGGAACGATGGTTATTTCTCTCATTGAGCGTAGTCGTATTGGCGATTGCCTTGATTGCCATCCGTGTCAACCTGCGCTTCTGGCATTTGGATACGGTTGGGAGTGATACATACTACTCATGGATAGAGGGACGTCGCATTCTCAGGGGACAAAATCCTTACGAACGCATCCTGCACGGAAATATGCAGGAGAACGGAAAATATTCCACTTACTTCCCGCTTTTTTATGAATTATCAGCGCTGATGCAGTTTGGCGGCATTCGTCAATATTACCCATGGATTAGCGTCTGGCGTTATGTTTTTCTGGCTTGTAACCTTGCTATTGGCGTTACACTCTTTGCGTTGATATTTTCCAAACGGACCTGGGCGCTTGCGCTGCTGGCGATTCCTTTTTGGTATTTCAATCGATGGACTCTTCTTGCATCATGGACTGTTGCACTTGATTTCATTCCGATATTTTTGATGGTCCTATCCCTGGGAATATTTGACAAATATCGAAAGACATCCCTGCTTCTCTATGGGATTTCGCTGGCAATTAAACAGATTGCCATCTTCCTTGCGCCACTTTATCTCATCTGGGAATATCAGGAGACCCGTTCATTAAAGAAAACCTTCATCGCCGGGCTTTGGATTATAAGTATTCCACTCCTATCATCCATTCCCTTTCTGTTGTGGAATGTGGAGGGCTTTGTCAAGTCGATTGCTTTCTCTGCAACACGCGATGCGCTTACTCATTTTGCCGCGCAGTCCATTGATGTCGTTCTCAATTTGAACGGGCTGCCTGCACGCGTGCCTTTTCTATTGATGTTATGCGGGGTGTATTTCGCTGCATGGCAAAAATCGGTTGGAAGATACGGTTCGGCTATGTTAGTGATGGGAATCTTTATCGCCTTCAATTCAATCCTTTTCTCGCATTATCCTGCCTGGCTGATGGCGCTCCTTCCGCTGGCAGCATGTGAATTGATTTTGCTCAGAAAAGAAAATCCAGACCTCTGATAGGC